>JAJOKG010000067.1 GCA_021206415.1 Sulfurospirillum sp.
CAAAAAAATCTTTACATGTAAGATTTTTAGAGGTGCTCTCCTTTTAAATGTAAACTCAACAAAGCACCTCTACACCTAGTACTATGTGTGACCAAAACCAACTTTTTCGGAGAGGAAAAATGAGAGAAATCAAGTACGAAGAGATCGTTAAGAGCGTAAAGGATATGATTCTTTACAGTGCAACTAACTTGCCAAAAGATGCGTACAAAGCAATACAAGATGCTTACGACACTGAAAAAAGTGAAGTGTGTAAAGCGGTATTGAAGCAAATTTTGGAAAATGCTGACATTGCTAAAAATGAAGCAAGACCTTTGTGTCAAGATACAGGCTTAGCGGTTTTCTTTGTTAAAGTCGGTGAAGATGTAAAAGTTGTTGGTGGAAGCCTTAAAAAAGCAATCAACGAGGGAACAGAACAAGGGTACAAAGAGGGTTATTTAAGAGCATCTACCTGTCATTGGGATACCCGTGCAAATCTTAAAGATGAAGTGGGTTATAACTTGCCAGCTATCATTCACTTTGATATTGTAGAAGGCGATAAAATTGAAATCGAATACGCTGCAAAAGGCGGTGGATCTGAAAATGTTTCTCGTGCGACAGTATTCCCACCTGCAAAAGGTAGAAAAGGCATTATTGAGTACGTTAAACAAGTAATTTCAGATGCTGGTCCAAATCCATGTCCTCCATTAACCGTAGGTGTTGGTATTGGTGGAACGTTTGAGAAAGCAGTTATCTCTTCTAAACATGCACTTTTTAGAGATTTAGGGAGTAAAAATCCAGATCCAGTCCTTCAAGGTATGGAAGATGAGTTAATGGTTCTTCTTAATAACTTAGGTATTGGTGCAATGGGTATGGGTGGAACAAATACCGTTCTTGGTGTTCACATCGAGAAAAATCCTTGCCATATTGCAAGTTTACCTGTGAGCGTTAACGTTCAATGCCACAGCACTAGACATATGCACATCACGTTATAAGTTATAAGGAGAATACAATGAGCAAAACTTATCATTTAACAGCACCACTTAATGAAGCAGATGTAGTACAACTTAAAGCAGGCGATATTGTTTATTTAACAGGGGTAGTCTATACCGCACGTGACGCCGCACATAAAAAATTAGTTGACCTTTTAGATGAAGGCAAAGAACTTCCTTTTGACATGAATGGCGCAGTCATTTACTTTGTTGGACCAACACCTCCAAAACCAGGTGATCCAATCGGTAGTGCAGGTCCTACAACATCATACAGAATGGATTCTTACTCTCCAAAATTGATTAACGAGCAAGGTCTTAAAGGCATGATTGGTAAAGGTAAACGTAATCAAGATGTGATTGATGCGTGTGTCAAATCTAAAGCAATTTATTTTGGTGCGACAGGTGGTGCAGGCGCTCTACTTGCTCGTCAAATCAAAAGTGCTGAAGTTATTGCTTACCCAGAATTAGGCCCTGAGGCAATTCGTAGACTTGAAGTGGTTGATTTTCCATTGACGGTTATTAACGATACTTTTGGTGCTGACCTTTATAAAATGGGTCGTGCACAGTACGAAATTTTTGAATAAGCCCCTAGTATAAATCTACCCAAAAGGATTTATTCCTTTTGGGTGTTCTTTTAAAATCATTTTTTTTCTTTTTTGGTACTTTTTTACTGCGAATAGAAAGTTTAAAAAAAAGATAATCGGTGATAAAATATTAAATATTTTGTATAAAATTAAAGGCCTCTTGAGAGCAAGATGTGCTCTAAAACTACCATATCGGTAATAAAGGATAATGTATGAAAGTAACGGTTGGTTATGGAAAAGATGAAAAGTTTGAATTGGACATTGATGATAAACAACTTATTGGTGTTTACAATCCAAACAGTGTTGAAAAAATTGATTACAATAAAGCGATTGATGAAGCGCTGGCTTCGCCTTTAGGCAAAGAGAGTTTTGATCATTTTATTGACACCAATGAAAGAATTGTTTTCATTGTCAATGATGGTACTCGCCCTACGCCTACACGAAAGGTACTGGCACGTATTTATCCAAAGATTAAAGATAAAGATATCTATTTTATTGTAGCAACAGGGTGTCATCGAGCGCCTACGGAGGAAGAGTGGCATTTTATTTTGGGTAAAGAAATTTATGAAGATTTACATGTAAAAAATCGTTTATGGAGTCATGACTCTAGAAACGATGAGATGGTTTATCTTGGAACATCGAGTAATGGAACAGAAATGTACCTGAATAAAATTGTTGCTGAGGCAAAAAAAGTGTGTGCCATTGGCTCAGTTGAGCCTCATTACTTTGCAGGCTACACAGGAGGAAGAAAAGCCTTTTTACCAGGCGTTGCTGCTTACGATACCATCCAGCAAAATCACCTTTTAGCGCTTCATCCCAATGCTCAAGCCCTTTCTTTGAAAGGCAATCCTGTTCATGAAGATATGATGGATGCCATGGGCGTGCTGAAACATATTGATATTTTTGCGATTATGACGGTTTTGGATAGCGACCATGACATCTGTGCTGTTCGTGCGGGTGATTTGAGTGATTCATTTTATGCCGGTATTGATAAAGCCGATGAAGTGTTTTGTGTTGATATCCCCCAAAAAGCAGATATCGTTATCTCTGTTGCGCCCTACCCTATGGACATTGATTTGTATCAATCTCAAAAAGCGCTGGATAATGGAAAACTGGCTATGAGTGAGAATGGTATTTTGATTATGGTCGCAAAATGCCGTACAGGTATTGGCGAGGAAGGCTTTTTTAAATTGATGAGTTCAGCCCCCTCAGCACAAGCTGTCCTTGATAAAATCAAGTGTGGGTACAAACTAGGCTACCACAAAGCGGCAAAAATGGCTGAGATTAACCTGTGGGCGCAGAGTTGGGCGGTCAGTGAGCTGAGTGACGCAGAGATGAAAGCAGTGCATTTAAAGCCGTATCATGATTTACATGTAGCGCTTGCTGATGCGATTAAAGAAAAAGGCGAGAATGCTAGCATCATCGTACTTCCATTTGGCTCTATTACCGTGCCAAAAGTAGCTCAATAAGGATTTTTATGAGAGTTCTTTATTATGATTGTTTTAGTGGTATTAGCGGCGATATGAACTTAGGTGCTTTGTTGGATCTTGGCGTTGATGCAAAACACCTAAAAGAAGAACTCTCTAAACTCTCTTTGGATCAACATTTTTCACTGGAAATTTGCGAAAGTAGTAAAATGGGTATTTGTGGCACACGTGTTAGTGTTAAATTGGTGAGTCAAGAACATTCTCATGGTGGCATGTGGCATGCGCATCCTCATTCTTGCCATCACCATGGACATGACCATACCCATAGAACATATGCTGATATTGAGGCACTTATTTTAGCCAGTACGCTTAGTGAAGCTGTCAAAGAGCAAAGTTTGAAAATGTTTTGGTTGGTTGCGGTGGCTGAGGGAAAAATTCATGGTAAGAAGCCTCATGAAGTAGGATTCCATGAAGTGGGTGCGATAGATTCTATTGTCGATATTGTCGGTGCCGCGATTTGTTTAGAAGCTTTACATGTAAAAAAAATTATTGCTTCTAAAATTGAGTTAGGTGGAGGATTTGTGACATGCGCACATGGTACTTTTCCTGTTCCTGCTCCTGCTACTATTGAAATTTTAAACGATGTTCCAGTGTCATTGGGACGGGTTGACTCTGAAGCGACAACACCCACTGGAGCTGCTATTATTAAAGCCAACGTGAATGTTTTTGAAGAACAACCTTCTTTTAAAATTAATAAGATTGGCTATGGTATTGGGCATAAAGATTTTAAAATTCCTAATGTTTTACGTGTTTTTTTAGGTGAAATGAATGAAACAATACGCTGTGATAAAGAAATTGTTTTAGAAACCAATGTGGATGATATGAACCCTGAAATTTTGGCATATGTGCAAGAACGTCTTTTTGCTATAGGGGTCAAAGATGTTTATACCACAGCGATTACAACGAAGAAAAATCGTTTAGGAGTGAAGCTTTGTGTGCTAGTCTCTTTAGAAAAGGAAGATGACGCAAAGCGGCTTATTTTTGAAGAGACAAGCTCTATTGGTCTTAGGCGCTATGTCGTGGATAAAATTGCACTAGAGCGAATGATCAAGGTCGTAGAGACTCCTTATGGTGCGATTGAGGTGAAATGCAGTTTTCATGAAGAAAAAATGCTGAAATACAAGGCAGAATTTGAGACATGTAAGCACGCAGCTTTGTTACATAATGTTCCGATTGCTAGAGTCTATGAAAGTGTCGCACGTGAGATGAATGAGAGCTGTTATGTATGCAAAATATGAAAAACTCAAAGCCATTTTAGCCTCGTATAAGAGAATGATTGTTGCCTTTTCAGGAGGTGTAGACAGTAGCTTTTTGCTTAAGACGGCGTATGATGTTTTGGGTGAAAATGTTTTAGCTATCAGCCTTCAAACGCCTTATAGTGCAAAGTGGGAAATGGAAGATGCGCGATGTATTGCAGATGAAATGGGTGCAAAGCATTTGATTATGTCAAAACCTTGGATAGAGGCGATTCAAACCAATCCAGAAAACAGATGTTATCTGTGTAAACATGCCCTCTTCTCTTCTTTAAATGCCTTTGCCAAAGAGAGAGGTTTTTGTGTTGTCGCAGAGGGCAGTAATGTAGATGATACAATGGAGTATCGACCTGGCAGAAAAGCACTTGAACAGCTTGGTATTGTCACACCTCTTTTGGAAGCTAGATTACGGAAAGATGAAATTCGCATTTTATCTAAAGAACTTGGACTGAAGACGTGGAATAAACCCTCATATGCGTGTTTATTGACACGATTTGCACATAATATTTTGATTGAGGAAGAGGCTTTAGATATGGTTGAGCGTGCAGAAGCGTATCTTATTTCAGAAACGTATGCAAAAATGCGTGTACGCTATGAACATAAAATGGCACGCATTGAAATGTCAAAAAAAAGATTCGCTTCGTTTGTTGAATGATGAAAAATATGAGAGTATTGTAGCCACACTAAAAGGTTTTGGCTTTTTACATGTAATGTTAGATTTAGAAGGATATCGCTACGAATGTAGCACAAAAGGGATGTAAATGTGTGGACAGAGTATTGAAAAATTATTAGAATCCCTCAGAGATGGAAACATCAGTGTGACAGACGCTTTGCAAAAGATTAAAGCGCTCCCTTTTGAGGATCTTGGTTTTGCAAAAATTGATCACCATCGAGGTATTCGTCAAGGTTATCCTGAAGTGATTTATGGAGAGAGTAAAACACCTGAACAAATTGTGTGTATTACGCAGAAACTCTTGGAAAAAGAGAATAATATTTTAATTACACGTGCGAGTGAAAAAGCGTATGAAGCTGTTTTAACGGTTGCTCCTGATGCCCGTTACAATGCAATGGGGCGAACCATAACCATTGAAAAAGAGCTACTTTCTAAGCCTTCAAGTTATATTGCTATTGTAGCGGCGGGTACTTCTGATTTGTATGTGGTTGAAGAAGCCTATGAAACCGCTTTAATTTTAGGTAATGATGTACGAAAAATTGTAGATGTAGGGGTTGCGGGAATTCATCGCTTATTTGCACATTTAGAGATGATTCAAAAGGCGAAAGTGGTCATTGTGATTGCTGGGATGGAAGGTGCACTAGCCAGTGTCATTGGAGGGCTCGTCGATAAACCTGTTATCGCTGTGCCTACGAGCGTGGGTTATGGGGCTAGTTTTGGAGGCGTTGCGGCACTGCTTTCCATGCTGAATAGCTGTGCAAGTGGTGTGAGTGTTGTTAATATTGATAATGGCTTTGGTGCAGCCTATAATGCAAGTATTATCAACCATCTTTAGCTTTACATGTAAAGATTAAAAGCCTTCTAATTGTAGGCTTTTGTGGCTCTTTTTATCTCAAATATTAGCTCTTTTTGTCTGGTGTACATGTAATGTAAAAGATACTCATCGTAAGGTTTTGGAAGATCTGCAAGCATCACAACAATTTTAGTATGTTCTTCATCGACTTGTGTAATATATGTGACTGTCGCATCAATATTCATAATGACATAACCATACTCTCCTGTGTCATTGGGGAGTGAAAAATTGAGATGTACCGTGTTGTTTCTTAGCTCTTCTTCTCGAAAGATTTTTTTGATTTTCATGGCAATGGAATTCACAGATATATCAATAATTTCACCTTGTGCAGAAGAGCGATGCGAATATTTAATTAAAATAGGTGTGCGAAAGCTGGTTTGAACTCTCGTGTGTTGACGACTGTTGGCACTGTTCGTTAAAAAAAGAAAGATTTTTAATAATGGCAAAAGAGCGTTTGATATCTAAAAATGAAATTTCTGCTCTGATATCTTTAGGAAAATTAGGGGCTTGAAGTACGGTTTCCCCTTCCAGTTGCATGGCGTAACCTTGTAGATTTTCGCATGAAATATGATAACTATCACTTGCAACTTTAAGGATGTTTGAGGTTGTATTAATGCAAAGACCTTTGTAGATATTCAAGAGTTTAATGGGGATTTTATTATTGACACAATTGTGCATCAAATACGCAATTTGATCATTTTCATCAATAATATTTTCAAGATAATCGACTTCATAATAATCAATTTTTGTCATATCATCAGG
>JAJOKG010000078.1 GCA_021206415.1 Sulfurospirillum sp.
CGTGAAGAAATCAGAGCAACCTTAGAAAAACTTCAAATTATTAAAGTGGAAGAAGAAAACAAACGTTAGCGGAGCAAAATGCCAAAAAACAAAAAGAACAGGCTCGTGTGGCTGGCAAGTCTGACATCCGTCAAATAGGATCTTCCTATCAAGATAGTAAGGTTAAAAAATATGTGGGAGAAAAAACTATCGCACCTTTAGATAATTATAGTGTTAAACGGCGTTTTGGTGATTATATTGATCCTATTTATAATATTAAAATTTTTAATGAATCTGTTGTTCTCGCCTCACGTACACCTGATGCTGTTGTGAAAAGTGTTTTAAGTGGCAAGGTTGTATTTGCTAAGGATACTGCATCTATGCAAAAAGTTGTTATTGTTGAAAATAGCGATGAAATTCATACGATTTACGCCCATCTCTCTAAGATTGCTCCAACCAATTCAAGTCGGTCAAAAAATTAAAAAAGGGTATGTCCTTGGTCGTGTTGATAATGACCTTACTTTTGAAGTGACACAAAAGAATTTTCACATTAATCCGTTAGAACTTATTGGTGCAAAGTAACTTTTTAGGTCTTTTAGGGTAAAATAAAGGAGTTTTTTATGCCTAAAAAGAAAGGTTAACATAATAATGCAAAAGAGAAAAAGAGTTTTAGTAAAGTTCTCTGGTGAGGCGCTCTCAGGCGATAATGGGTTTGGTATCGATACATCTATTTTGAAATTTATTGCTGATGAAATTAAATCTTTGATTGTTCAGGGAATTGAAGTAGGAATTGTCATTGGTGGTGGTAATATTATTCGAGGCGTCAGTGCAGCTAAAGATGGAATTATCAAACGTACCAGTGGTGATTATATGGGAATGCTAGCAACAGTGATTAATAGCGTTGCTATGCAAGAAGCATTAGAGCATGTGGGAATGGAAGTACGTGTTCAAAGTGCTATCAAAATGGAAGCTATTTGTGAAACATTTATTGTAAGACGTGCACAGCGCCATTTAGAAAAAAAGTAGAATTGTTATTTTTGCTGCAGGAACAGGCAATCCCTTTTTTACGACCGATACAGCAGCAACACTTCGTGCGATTGAAATTGGTGCAGATATGATCATCAAAGCAACCAAAGTAGATGGTGTATATGATAAGGATCCTAAAAAAGTTTTTAGATGCGGAAAAATTAGCTGAGCTAACGTATGAACGCGCAATGGATGATAATATTAAAGTAATGGATGATACTTCAATTGCCCTTGCCAAAGATAATAATCTTCCGATTGTCGTGTGCAATATGTTTGAAAAAGGAAATTTACTGAAAATTATAGAGGGTAATTTAGAAAATTGCTCAATTGTTAGAAATAAATAAGGAAAAAAAATGCAAAGAACAGAAGAGATTACAGCAAGAGCTTTACAACTTGTTGGACAAGATCGTTATAGATTGGTTATGATGGTTTCAAAAAGAGCAGATCAGCTTTCCAATGGTGCTGAACCGTTAATTAAAGCAGATAAAAACAAACAAAAATTTACTGATATTGCACTTTTGGAAATTGCAGAAGGTAAAATTAGATTAGATTCTATCACTGACTGTTAAGTAAATTCTTTTGGAAGAGTTAGTTGAAATTGTAAAAGAGTGCAAAAGCTCTGATGGTGCAGTTGAACTCTTATACAAATATATTAAACCAACGCCAAATATTGAAAAAGCAGTTGCTTTTACAATTTCTAAACACCAAGGGCAATTCCGTAAAAGTGGTGAAGCGTATGTTGTTCATCCCCTTTTAGTGTGTGTATTTGTTGCCTATTTGGGTGGTGATGAGTCGATGATTGTTGCGGGTTTATTACATGATGTTGTGGAAGATACTTCTTGCTCTGCTGAAGAGATTAGGGCGATGTTTGGTGAAGAAGTTGGACATTTAGTTGATGGTTTGACTAAAATTGTTGAAATTAGAGATGTTGAACTCATTCCTTCTTACTCAAATGACAAATTGGTCGCTTCTGCATTAACGTTTCGTAAAATGTTAATTGCTTCTATTCGTGATGTTCGCGTTTTGGTCGTAAAATTGTGTGATCGATTACATAATATGTTAACACTTTCTGCTTTGGATGCTATGAAACAAAAACGTATTGCGGAAGAAACTTTAGTTGTTTATGCTCCGATTGCTCACCGTTTAGGTATCTCCTCAATTAAAAATCTTTTGGAAGATTTAAGTTTTTGTTATGTTATGCCTAATGAGTATCATAAGATTGATACCTACATTAAAGAACATGGACAACAACTTCAACTTCGTCTTAATCATTTTATTTCAAAAATCAAAAATCATATGATTAAAGAGGGATTTATTGAGAATGATTTTACAATACAAAAACGTGTAAAGCACTACTATTCTATTTATTTAAAGATGCAACGCAAAGGTGTAAGTATTGAAGAGGTTTTAGATCTTTTAGCCATTCGAATTATTGTGAGAACACCTATTGATTGTTATAGGGCATTAGGTATTGTACATCAACACTTTAGGCCACTTATTTCTCGTTTTAAAGATTATATTGCAATACCCAAAGAAAATGGTTATCAGACGATTCATACGACAGTGTTTGATGATAAATCAATTATTGAGTCTCAAATTAGAACGTATGATATGAATAGAACAGCAGAGTATGGTGTTGCTGCACACTGGAAGTATAAATCAGGAGGACTCAATCCAAAATTGGATTGGCTGAATGATCTGAATACCCAAAATGAAGAAATTGATAATATTGAAGATTTTTATGCGATTGCTAAAGATAATCTTTACAGTGAAGATATTGCTGTTTTTTCTCCTAAAGGAGACATCTTTACTTTACCTAGAAGTGCTACGGTTTTAGATTTTGCATATGAAGTGCACACCGAAGTTGGCATGTATGCGGATGAAGCTTATGTAAATAAGCAAAAAGTACCTTTGCTTACAGAACTTAAAAATGGTGATATCGTACGTATTGTGACATCTAAAGAGCCAAAATATCGCTGTACTTGGGTGAATAAGTGTTAAAACGGGAAAAGCAAAAAACCACCATTCAATTTCATTGTCGGCAGAAAATTAAAGAAATTAATCATAAAGTCGCACTTAAAATTCTTTCACATGTTTTTAGTGTTGCCCAAACCAAAGTTGAGTCATGGGTGGAGCAAGAGCATGCTTTGAAAAAAATTTTTAAAGTCGCAACCGATTCAATCTATTTACAAGATATTGCTAATACATTAAAGCTGTATGCCTTGCAAGATACATTGCTTTTCCCTCTTTTGAAAAAAGATCGTTATCGCATTAAAAAACAAAATTTGAAAATAATTGTGATTTATTCCAATCATAATGTATCCAATGTCTATTTTGACTACTGTTGTCATCCAAAAAGGGGTGATGATATTGTTGGATTTAAAAAAGGGAATGACGTTTTTGTGCATCATAAATTGTGTGAACGTGCTGCTTCTTTAATGGAGCAAGATGAGCCAATGGTTTTTGTAAAATGGACACGTGAAGCACCGGATCGTTATAAACTTATTGTGAGTCTGGATAATAAAAAGGGCTCTTTAGCCTCATTTTTAGCTTATTTAGCTAAAATGCAGATTAATCTTGTCACCATTGAGCTTGGAAAAAGCGAGACGAAGGGCATGCGGATTATTTTGAAATGATCCTTGAATTACCTGATAAAAACATCAGTACTGTACGAGAAAATCTTAAAGGTAAGTATCGTGTGATTGAACTGGTCTCCGTGAATGATGCTTATAAATAATTGTAGAAGGAAATGGACGTAATCATGGATATGAAAATTAAGAATGCGTTAGATGAAATTAAACGAGGCATTAGTGAAATTATTGATGAAGAGCGCATTATTGCATTACTTAAAAATTATTTTGAAAAGGGTGAGACATTCTTAGTTAAAGCTGGGTTTGATCCAACGGCTCCTGATTTGCACTTGGGGCATACTGTTTTGCTTCAAAAAATGGCATTACTCCAAAAATATGGTGCGATTGTACAATTTTTAATTGGTGATTTTACGGGAATGATTGGTGATCCAACAGGCAAAAATGAGACACGTAAAAAATTAACACGTGAAGTAGTTTTAGCAAACGCTGAAACCTATAAAGAACAAGTTTTTAAAATTTTAGTATCCCCAAAAAACGATTGTTATGTTTAATTCCGCATGGTTGGGGAGTATGAGTGCAAGCAGCCTGATTGAACTTACAACAACATTTAACGTTGCTCGTATGTTAGAGCGTGAAGATTTTGAAAAACGTTACAAATCTCAAATGCCTATTTCTATTAGTGAGTTTTTGTACCCTTTACTTCAAGGTTATGATAGTGTTGAAATGAAGTGTGATATTGAAATGGGTGGAACAGATCAAAAATTCAACTTATTGATGGGGCGCCATTTGCAACGTGCATACAGCGTGGGTAAAGAACAAGCTGTTGTGATGATGCCTTTGCTTGAAGGCTTAGATGGTGTGAATAAAATGAGTAAATCACTGGGAAATTATATTGGGGTAACAGAAGAGCCTTCTTCTATGTTTGGGAAGATGCTCAGTATTTCAGATAGTTTGATGTGGCGTTATTATGAACTTTTAAGTGCAAAAAGTTTAGAAGAAATTGCTACACTTCAAAAAGATGTTGAAATAGGAAATGTTCATCCAAAACATGCCAAAGAGATGATTGCAATGGAAATTGTGGCACGTTATCATGGTCAAGAAGCAGCACTCTATGCCCAAGCTGAGTTTAATCGAGTACATGCTCAAAATGAAATTCCAATGGACCTTGAAATCTTACATGTAAAGCACCTGTTTGGATTGCTAAAGCGCTCGTTGATTGTTCTTTAGAAGAGTCTACATCTCAGGCAAGACGTGATATTAAACAAGGCGCTGTGAAACTCAATCAAGAAAAAGTTGAGGATGAGCAGTTACAATTAGAATGTGGCGAATATATTCTGCAAGTCGGCAAGCGAAAGTTTGCTAAGTTAAAGGTTCAATAATGTCACTAAAACCTCTTAAAATTGGAAAACATACTATTGAGTATCCTATTGTGCAAGGCGGAATGGGGCTTGGAATTAGTTGGGATAAACTTGCAGGTACGGTGAGTTTAGAAGGCGGTTTGGGTGTCATTAGCTCTGTAGGCACGGGCTATTATAATCAAAGTCATTACAGTAAAAAAAATATTAATACACGCCCTTTTGAAACAGATAATTTTTATTCCAAAGAAGCCCTGAGTGCTATTGTTAAAAATGCGCGTAAAATTTGTAGCTCAAAACCTTTAGCTATGAATATTCTCTATGCTATCAATGATTATGAAAGAGTCATTAAAGATTCCTGTGAAGCAGGAGTAGATATTATTATCACGGGGGCAGGTTTGCCTACCAATATGCCTGAGTTTACCGCTGATTATCCTGATGTAGCGTTAGTTCCTATTGTCTCTTCTGCAAAAGCTCTTAAAATTATTTGTAAGCGTTGGACACAACGTTATAATCGTTTACCTGATGCCATTGTTGTAGAAGGACCTTTAAGCGGAGGACATCAAGGCTTTACCTATGAGCAATGTTCTCAAGAAGAGTATCAGTTAGAAAATCTCATCGCTCCTATTTTAGAAGAGATTAAAGTATGGGGTGATTTTCCTTTAATTGCTGCAGGCGGTGTGTGGGATCACAATGATATTTTAAAAATGATCTCTTTAGGTGCGCAGGGAGTACAAATGGGAACGCGTTTTATTGGTACCCATGAGTGTGATGCAGATCAAAACTTTAAAGAAGTGATCCTGCACTCAACCAAAGAAGATATACAGCTTTTTAAATCTCCCGTTGGATATCCTGCTCGTGGAGTCAAAACGAATTTAATTCAAATGGTTGAAAAAAGAGAGGGTCCTCCTATTCGTTGTATTAGTAACTGTGTAAGTCCTTGTCATAGAGGTCAAGAGGCAAAAGCCGTTGGTTATTGTATTGCAGATCGTTTAAGCGATGCTTATTTAGGAAAAGTGGAGACAGGACTTTTTTTTTACAGGTGCAAATGGTTATAAATTGAATGAAATTATTAGTGTTAAAGAGCTTATGGTAAAGTTGGTTCATGGAGAAGAGCATTAGACTGTTTTTCTTTTTAGTGTTTATAAATATGGCGCTTTTTGGAGCGCCTAATTATATGCAACAGCTTAAAGAATATGATACACAAATAGCAAATGCAAATCATGATGAAGTTTTACGTATTTATCATGGATTAAAAGCAGTCTATATTCAGTCTATCATTAAAGGGGATGATTCCCTTAAAAAAGAGACTCTTTCACGGCTTATTCCCATTTCAAAGCAATTAAAGATTGATAGTTCTAAGTACGAATCTGAGCTTGCCACAATGGAAAAAAAAAGTGAAAGATGCTCCCTCAAAGACGCAGGTTCCCCCCTCCTGCAAAAGAAGAACATTTTTCTGAAAATTACTCACCCACAACGAAGACAATTTCCCCTGAAATATCAGCTT
>JAJOKG010000009.1 GCA_021206415.1 Sulfurospirillum sp.
CAAAGCCACAATTATTGCCTCCAAAATTTCCCAATGCTATTTTAAATCCCACTTCTTGATAACTCTCAATAATCTCTTTAAAACGCTGTATCTCTTCGTAACTTTTTTGCTCTGTAATTTCCAAAATAAATTGATTGAGGATTAAGCTCTTTTTCTTGAAAAAGTTTTTAACAGATAACGTTTAAATTTGCTATTTCGTAATGTTACAGGTGAAATTTCAATACTTACTAAAAAAGATTCATTTATAAAAGGTTTTATATGTTCAACTAATGAAGCCATAATATACTCATCCAATGCACGTTCTAAACCCATACGATTAATCATATGTTGAAGATGCTGTTTTGGAAAAATACCATACTCTTTTGTATCAATACGTGTTAAAACCTCTATAAAGCTCTTTTTTTTGCTCTTTTACATGTAAAGAAGGTTGGTACTTAAAAAGAATCCCATCGTTCTTTAAAACACCACTCAAGCTCTTTTTAAAGGCATTTAATTGTATGTGAGGAAGAACTTCTTTATCAGGTTGTTCTTTTTCAATTAATATAAACAAATGTTCAATAATATTATTAACATCACTATCATGCTGTGCTTCTAAAAATGAAAGTGAGAGTTTTACCTCAATATTATAAATACCATTTTTTTTGAATACGTTTTGCTAAAAAGTATTAAAAAAATGTTTTTAACTCTTGTAATGAAGTACTAAAAATAAGTAAAAATGAGTCATTACTGTAACGACCAATGGGTGTATTTTTATATTGATGTTCCTCTAAAAAAACCTCTAATTCTGTCATTAGCGTTCTTAAAATCATATCGCCATTTGCAATTCCATAACGTTCATTGATATCATTTAAATTATTTACATGTAAAAGAGTGACAATATCTTTTGGATTCTTTATTTTCTTTATTTTTAAAAGAATTTCATTACGTGTAAATGTTTTGGTGATAGGATCAATTAATGTGGTTTGAAAACCATGATAAATTAAATAAACCGTGTAATAAACATAAATAGGAATTAATGAAATAGAAGAAAAAAAAATTGGTTGATGTATGCGAAAAAAAAGTGAAAAATGCATGAAAAAAAAAAATACCAACGAGAAGCAAAAGAGGGAAAGCGATTTTAAGCGCTGTTATAAATCGATTTTCCCTCTCTTTTATCTCAGAATAGAGCATTAGACATCCAAATGTTTTACATCTTTAGCATGATCTTGAATATACTGACGACGTGGCTCAACTTCATCACCCATAAAAAGCGTAAACGTTTCACTTGCAGCTTCAGCATCTTCTACTTTTACTTGCAACAAACGCCTGTTTTCAGGATTCATTGTTGTTTCCCATAACTGCTCTGGATTCATCTCACCAAGACCTTTGTAACGTTGAATATACGCACCTTTTTTCGCACTTTTTTCAATTTCATCAAGCACAATCACAGGATCACGTCCGTCAAACACATCAAAATCACGCTCTTGAATTTTTGTGTAAATATAACGTGCTTCTTCATAAAGTGGATTGGTATAAAAACTCTCATCTAAAAGTAACTCTTCGAGTCCATCATTGGTTTGGATAAAAAGATGAATACCCTCATCATTAACGTAATTGTTAAGAATGTTATATCCCATCGTTTTAATAAATGTTTCAATTTCAGTAAATAATTTATCAGAAGGTAAAGCAATTAAATCTGGATTTTCAATCAAATAACGAATGACTTCAATCATAGAAAAGCGCTTTTCAAGCTCTTTTAAAATACCTCGGTATGCTGAAATAATTTTAAAGTAATCCACCAAATCATTTGTACCAACACCTGCAATATCAATGCTATCCATACCTGATTCAATCAAAAAGGTATTCATCTCGGCATCATCTTTCAGATAAATCTCTTTTTTACCTTTTTTATAACGATAAAGTGGCGGTTGCGCTAGATAAACATAGCCATTGTCCACAATTGGGCGTAAAAAACGGAAAAGAAAGGTTAAAAGAAGAGTTTGAATATGGCTACCATCAACGTCCGCATCCGTCATAATGATAAGCTTGTGATAACGAAGTTTTTCTTCGTTAAATTCATCCCCAATACCACATCCAAGAGCGGTAATCATATTTTTAATTTCATCAGATTTTAAAATTTTATCCAAACGGCTTTTTTCAACATTGAGAATTTTACCTTTAAGCGGTAAAATCGCTTGAAAAACCCTATCACGTCCTTGTTTAGCAGAACCGCCCGCACTATCGCCCTCTACAAGATAGAGTTCACAGATGCTTGGGTCTTTACTTTGACAGTCTGCTAGTTTACCAGGCAATGTTCCAATGCTCATGGCATCTTTTCTACGGGTTAAATCTCTTGCATTTTTAGCGGCTTCCCTGCCACGTGCTGCTGCAAGAGCTTTATTCATAATCGCTTTAGCTTCAATAGGATTTTCTTCAAAATATTTAACCAGTTGTTCATACACCAATTTTTGAACAATAGGTTTTACATAAGAACTACCCAATTTTCCTTTAGTTTGCCCCTCAAATTGTGGTTCAGGCACTTTAACAGAAACAATGGCTATTAAACCTTCACGAACATCATCGCCTGTAATTTTGACATCTTTTTCACGAATACCCGCATTTAAAGAGATGTAGTTTGTAATAGCACGTGTTAAACCCGCACGAAAGCCACTCTCATGCGTTCCTCCATCAATGGTTTTAATGTTATTGACAAATGAGTAGAGAATTTCACTGTACGTTGAGTTATACATCATTGCAACATCAACTTCAACATCTTCAATACTTGCTGTATAATGAACCGCTTCTGCAACCTGCTCTTTTTTTATTCAAATCTACAACAAACTGTTTAATACCACCTTCAAAATGATAAACCTCTGCACGTCCATCTCTTTGATCTTTGAGTTCAATCGTAATTTTTGGATTAAGATAGGCAAGTTCACGAAAACGTGTGGCTAAAATTTCAAATTGAAATTCTGTGGTTTCAAAAATGGTTGCATCTGGCCAAAATTCAATCATAGTTCCTGTACGATTGGTAGTTTTAACTACATCAAGTGGTGTTTGTGGAATACCACATGCAAATTCTTGACGATGTTCATTACCTTCACGTTTAATCGTAGCTACCAGTTTTGATGAAAGTGCATTTACAACAGAAACACCCACACCATGTAAACCACCTGAAACTTTATAGGTGTCTTTATCAAACTTTCCACCTGCGTGAAGTACGGTTAAAACAACCGTAGCTGCTGACATATTTTCACCTTCATGCCAACCTATTGGAATACCACGGCCATTATCAGTAATAATCGCTGAACCTTCCCGTGTAAGCTCTATTTTAATAGAATCACAATAACCTGCCATTGATTCATCAATTGAGTTATCAACTACTTCATAGATAAGATGATGAAGACCATTGATGTTGGTATCACCAATGTACATACCTGGACGTTTTCTAACTGCTTCAAGACCTTTTAAAACTTTAATATTGTCTGCACCATAATTGCTCATAATTTCTCCGCTTTTGTGTTATCTTTTTTTTAAATTTAAATCATAATAGGCATAACAATAGTCATAAAATTTTCACTTTCTAACGTGAAAGGCAAACCACTGTCATTAAAACCTAAAGTAAAATTGCTATTTTCAATGATTAGATAAAAAATCTAGAATATAACGACTGTTCACTGCTAGATAGATATCGCTCTCAAGTTCTGTTTGAAAATCAAGTTCTGTTTTTGCTTCAATGTTATCATCATTAAACTTTCAAAAATTATTTTTTCAGGTTTAAATGTAATTTTAATTTCAGGAGAAATGATAGCAATTTGTTTAATTGCTTCAATCATAGATTCACGTGTAAGTAAAATTTTATAATTTTTATTTTTTGGAATAATCCGTGCATAATCAGGAATTTTCCATTAATGAGTTTGGTAAAAAATGTAAATGATTTGATTGGGACAATAAGCGTATTTTCATCATAAAAAATTTCAATATCATCAAAAAACAGTTTTTGAATTTCACTGATAGCTTTTTTAGGAATAATAAATGAAAAATTTTCTGTTGTTTCTTGTTGAAGTGTTACAATCGCTAAACGTTTTGTATCGGTTGCAACAAGATTAATATTGTTATCTTTAATATCAATGAGTGAACCATTAAGTTCAAATTTTGGATTATTGCTGTCAATTGCTGGTGCTATTTTTTTGTATTGAACTGTACTAGCGTTGCACTGTTAATATTAAATTTTGGTTTATTTTCAATGGTTGGAAATGGAGGAAAATCACTTGGAATTAACATAGGTAACTTAAATTTTGAACTATTCTGTTTAATATACAAATAATCATTAATGGTTTCTAAAATAATTTCATCATCTTTTAGACTTTTAACAATATCTAAAAGTTTTTTACCATTAGCAGTAGCATCTCCAAAAGAGGCTATTTTAATTTCAGGTGTATGGTAGGTTAAACCTATTTCATAATCCGTTGCTTTAAGTACAAAATGTTGATCTTCTGTGGAAAGAAAAACATGCGATGTAATTTGACTTAAATCTTTTTTTTCAAGATACGGTTGGATGTTAAGCAACATATTTTCTAAGACACTTTTTTTTATTGAAACTTTCATCGAGTCTCCTTTTAGTTATTTAATTAAAATAGTCGGAGTAGTAGGCTTGGTTGAATGTGTGAAAACATCAACATTATACCTAAAACTAGGGCTGATTCGAGTGAAAAAACAAAAGAGAGTTTTTCACATTTCATCACATTTTTTAATAAAACTTTTTATTTTTCTTTGGTTAAAATTTTATTTTTAAGGTCTTCAACTTTGAGTTTAAATGACTCATTGGTTTCTATAAGTTCATTAATTTTTTTAATATTATGTGATACTGCTGTATGGTCTTTCATTCCAAAATAGTTTGCGAGTGAAGGCATAGAATTAGGTGTGAGTGTTCGTGCTAAATAAATACCTATTCTTCTTGCTTCTACAATATTTTTACTGCGTTTGGTTGATTTTATTTCGCTGGGTTTAATATTTAAATCTTTGGCAATAATTTGAATAATATCTTCTAATGTAATGTTTTCACGGCGTTCTTTAATTTGTTCACGCATAACATTTTTTGCAAAATCAAGGGTAATGTCTTGACGCATGAGTAAGGCGTACGCATTAAGATTGATAATGGCACTTTCAATTTCACGAATATTATCACCCATATTTGAAGCAATATAATTGACAATATCACTGTTAAGATTAATACCATCGAGTTCACACTTCTTTTTAATAATGGCAATTTTTGTTTCCAATTCAGGCAAACCAATATCAGCAATCAAACCCCATTCAAAACGACTTTTTAATCTATCTTCAAGACCATTAATCATTTTAGGTGGTTTATCTGAGGTTAATACAATTTGTTTTCCCGCAGAATGAAGCTCATTAAAGGTATGAAAAAATTCTTCTTGCGTTTGAATTTTATTGGATAAAAATTGAGTATCGTCAATCAATAAAACATCACAATTTCGATATTTTTCACGAAATCGATCCATAGATTGGTTGCGAAGATTGTAGGTAAAATCGTTCATAAATTGTTCGATTGTTGCATAAATAACAATTTTCCCTTTGCTTTGAGCGTAATTTCCAATAGCATGAATGAGGTGTGTTTTTCCAAGTCCTGTGGGTCCATAGATAAAAACAGGATTATACATGACTCCGGGTTTTTCAGCGATAGATTTTGCAGCAGTAAAAGCGTATTGATTTGAGCTACCTACAACAAAGCTATTAAACGTGTATGAAGGGTTTAAAATGGTGTTTTTGGTACTTTTAATAGATTCTATAATTTCAGCTGGAGTAGTTTTAGATTTTGTACTTTTAAGATGTTCTTTTAAAATAATTTTTATTTCAGGTTTTTTACCCGTTTTAAGCTCAAAAAGATGAGCAATTTTTTCAGCATATTTTGTTTTCACCCAATTAGCAATTAAAATATTTGGTGCTACAAAAATCATTTGGTCTGAGTTGGAAGCTTTTTCATTGAACTTGAGTTGTTTAATATAGCGATCATATTCTAAAGAAGCAATCTCTTCTTTTAAAAGTTGTATGACATTATCTGCTAACAAACACACTCCTTAAAAAATTTTCACCCTGTGAATAAGCTGTGAATAAGTTAGTTTTATTCTATCCAAATTATTATTAGTTATACGTTAAAGCGGGGATGTGTATAATGTGAAAAAAGTTATTCACCCTGTGAATGAAACTGTGAATAAAGGAAAAATGTGTTTATTTTAGGAATTGATCCAGGTACAAGAAATTGTGGTTATGCTATTTTACAAAAAGAGAAAAACAGACTGATTTTAGTTGAAGCAGGACTGATAAAAATCAAAGAAAAAATACTTCAACATCAAATTATGGAGTTGGTTGAAGGGCTTGATACAATTTTAAAACATCATCATATTGATGAGGTAGCTATTGAAGATATTTTTTATGCATACAATCCACAAACTGTTTTAAAATTGGCACAATTTCGTGGTGCTTTGAGTTTGAAAATTTTACAGGTTTTAGGCAATTTTAGTGAATATACCCCTTTACAAGTTAAAAAAGCAGTCACAGGCAATGGAAAAGCAGCTAAAGAGCAAAGTTGGACATTTATGGTAAAGAAGATTTTAGGAATTAAACAAGAGATAAAGCCTTTGGATATTACCGATGCCATTGCCATTGCAATAACCACTCCCAAAGGCTTTAAAAGACTATTCGTATACTTTAATATTAAAAGGTATTTATGCTCTTCTGGCAATGCATTGTAAAGAGCATGGGCTAGATTTTGAATCTCCCATAGTGCACTTTTATCGCTTCTAAGCGTTAAAAAGTTTTGAAGGCTTCTGGCATTAATGGTCCAGGTAAGTTCTGTCTTATAGCTCTCTGGAAGGCAGTATTTTGCTTTATCGTTGCTAATCCCCTCAACGAGTACTAAACGAAGGTTTTCAAGTGCTTTAATGCTCATTTCATCGACCATCGGATTTTCTGTTAAAACAAGGTATTTTTGGGCTCTCTCAACATCTTTACATGTAAAGCTCTCTTCATGTTTTAATTCTTTAAGGGTATAGCGTGTGGATTTAACCGAAAGCGAAGCCATACGGTGACGGGAGAGTTCTTGAAGCAAGGCACGAGAGATGCCTTGAATGTAGAAGTTATAGACAAGATGTTCTAGGGTTGAAGCATGTTTAAATTTATTGCCCACGCGGTCAATGAGCTCTTTGTCTTTTTCGCCACCCTCATCGCTTTTATCAAAACTTTGCCAACACGTGCGAATGGCATCAGCGCAAATGAGAAGGGGAGTGTAGTGGTTGAGTGTTATTTTCATGTCAATGAGTCCCTTATTTTTTTGGGACTCATTGTATTACATGTAAGCTAAAATTCTATTTGAGTTGGAGCAGGGTGTTAAGCATTTCATCCGAGGTGGTGATGGTTTTAGAGTTGGCTTGGAATCCTCTTTGAATGACAATGAGTTGTGTGAGTGAGCGTGATAAATCCACGTTACTCATTTCCAAAGAACTCGCTTGAATAGCACCTTTTCCACCCGTACTGGCTTGACCAAAAACAGGATCACCTGAGTTTGAACTTTGAATGTAACAGTTACCGCCATCGCTCTCTAAACCACCATTGTTGGTAAAGGTTGCCATCGCCACTTGCGCTAGTCCAAAGCTTCGTCCGTTGGTAAAGACACCAATGATGGTTCCATTTTCATCAATTTTAAGGTCTGAGAGATCACCACCTGTGTAACCATCTTGGGTAATGTTTCCTGTGCTTGAGTCTTTATCAAAACTGGTAATACCATCAAGTTGCCCCACTGAGCCAAAATTGAGCTGAACAATTTGGTTAGCAGTAGAGCCATTATTGGCAGTGTAAGTTAGGTTTCTTGGTGTATATGTGGCAAGAGAACCATCAGAATTAAATTTAATAGAGCCTGTCACAACATTTTTAGGGCTCACACCTAAATTAATATCACCAGGTTCTGGAACGGTAATGGTCACAGACCACTCTGTACCTCCTGTCTCTGTAAAACCTGTTTTGGTGTATTGAAAACGAAGGGTATGTTTGGAACCCAGTGAGTCATAGACTTCGGTTGTTGAAGCCAAACTTGCCATGTAAAGGCTTTGTGTACTTCGTGTGGCTGTACCAGTGGTTAATGTTCCATTGATAGCACTCATAATAGAAGTAAAACTACTATTTGCTGAAACACCATTTGAGGTTAAATTGGTTACAGTAAGGTAGAGAGGATAATCGTCTTTTGATAAAAAGTTTGTTCCCACGGCAAGGGTTGAATCGGTTGGTCCTACTGTGATTGTAGAGCCTTGTGGCATAGTAACAGCAGTATCTAACGTAGAACCTGCGGGAATAACAGCACCATCTGCACCTGTTGGACCATATTCAAAGGTTGTTGCACCTATTGTGACAGTTATATTAGAAAAAGGATAAACATCCTCACCAAAGGTAGTTCCCTCCGCAAATAAAACATTGCCATTTGCTAAAGCAGTGTTTAAATACGCTGAATCTCTTGTTGCTGGCGCTGAAAGCGTCGTCTCATCTATAATATCTTCATCATCTTCATTAAACGCATCCCCTTCTGGATTGGTAATGACAAACTGCCCTGCTTCATTAACAGTGACTGTTACGCCATCGTTTTTATCTGCAATGCCATCACCCGTATAATCAACATGAAGCCTTACATCCTTTTGCATTGCTTCTCGTAAATCTTCGGTACTTGTAAAATAACGAACATCCGAATCTAAATCATCATGGGTGTTATTTTTAGGGGAACTGCTGTATGCATACTGATAGGCGGTAATCACATTTAAGTCTTGAAAACCAGTCGCAGACACTAAACTTGCACTGGTTGCTGCGGGGTCTGTATCGACATCGAGTTTAATATTTTTTGTTGCTGCTGTCCCTTCGGTTGATTCATTCTTATTGGTGAGGGTAATATCATTGCCTCCTGTAACCGTTGCTACAACACCTGTAACAGAAGATTGAGCATTAATGGCAAGAGCAATGGCATCGGCAACGGCGTTGTCTCGTTCCGCTGCTGTTGGATAAGAGGTCGTAGGTGTGGCAATATCCGCTGTTATTTTTGTACCATTGAGTGTCATGGTAATGAGTGTATTTGCTCCTGCTGCTGTTACTTCTATTTTTCGGGATGTTGCTTGAGCATAACTAACCCATGTACCTTGTCCATCTCTTAAGCTTAAAGCATCACCATTGGCGTCAAAAAGAACACCAAAATCAACCCCACGCTCATGGATTTCTGTATCGTTGTTAAAAATAGCATCGGCGGTATCGTCTTCATTGTGAACTTCAGAATCAGACTTGATGCCATTACTATTGCTATCCACCCAACCGCTGTTAGAATCAAGTGAGTAAATGGCTGTTTTATTGGTGCCAACACTGATTCCCGAATCTAAGTTAGCCTTGATGGAAACCAAAGAAGTTGCTTTTGCAGGAGTGGTGAGACCTGGGGTAATTAAAATATTGGTAATCGGTGAGGTGTTGTCAATTAAACCTGTGTCTTCATCTTTGAGCCAGCCTTGAACAATGTAACCATTTGAATCAACAAAGTTACCATTGGCATCAAAATTAAAGTCACCATTTCGTGTATATTTATAAGTGACCCCTTGATCAGGCGATACGACAAAAAAACCATCGCCACTAATGGCAAGGTCGGTGTCTTTATCGGTGGTTTCAATGGAACCTTGTTCAAAGATTTTTGTAACAGTATTAACGGTTGAACCCAAACCAATTTGCATGGAGTTTTGTCCACCCAAATTACCCTGAGGTGCGGTGGCTATGGATACCGTTTGGCTTAGAAGGTTTGAAAAATTTGCACGTGAATATTTATAACCTTTGGTATTAACGTTTGCAATGTTGTTAGATTCAACGTCCATCGCAATTTGGTGTGCTTGTAATCCGGTAACGCCGGCCCAGAGTGCTCTCATCATAGCGTATCCTTTATCTCTCTTTTATAAAATTTGTACATAATAAAAGCAATTTTTATTCCATATTACTGTTACGTTACTATGCTTTCATATTGATAGCATTTTTTAGGAGCTCATCACTGGTGGTAATACTTTTTGCACTCGCATCAAACGCTTTTTGTACAATGATAAGCTCTGTTAAAGCCGTGGCAAGGTTTACGTTGCTTCCTTCGAGCTTATGGCTATAGACCTTTGAACCTAAAAAACTCTCTCCATTGTCATCAGTGTAAAAAAAAGGCTTTACCGCTGTTCGAAGATTCGGAGAAAAGGTTGGAAGAAAGAGACGTTAATCCTTGGTCATTTTGAAAATGATAGACGGCTATTTTTGCTACAGAAGAGCTTTTTCCATTGCTAAAACTGGCAATGATATTGCCATTAGAATCGACATCGTATCCTGTTAAAAAACCCTCTAACGTGCCATTGGAGCTTGAACTATTGGATTTGTCAAGATTGACATTTGAAACCATACCATCGTATTGTCCAACGGTGCCTAAATTAAGGGTTAGGGCTGAGCCTCCATTGTTCAGTGTTGGAATGGTGTTACTCGCCAGTGAGCCATCGCCATTAAAGGTTAAGGCACCTGTTTGGGTATCGACGATTTCATAGACTTTATTGGCGGTTGTATCAATGTAATATTGTGTGGTATCGTAGGTTTTTGAGGCATCGTAGGTTTCATAAAAACTGTAAATATTTACCACAGCGTTCCATATGGTTTCGGTGGAAGTTTGTGGAACCACTTTGGTGTAGGTCATATCCAAAATGTCTTTATCTCCATCGGGTCCAATGATGGTCATACTAAAATGTTTTTGCATGGCTATTTCTTGCTCGGTTTGAAGGGTGGCAGATGTCACGGTAAATCCACTGCTTAAATCGTAGGCATTGACATCATAGTCGCTAATACTCCATGCTAAATTTTCATCCAATTCTGCGGTAAGTGAGAGTTTATTACCACTGGCATCTTGTAAGATGACATTGACAATATCACCTTTTTGTGGGTTAAGCGCAGCGGTGGTGTTGGCAACGCTACCACTAAGACTGAGTGTTTTAGCTGTGGTATCAAGGGTCATGGTTGGATAATCGGCGGTATCCAAATCGAGTGTTACATCGCCCACACTTGAGGTTGGGTCTAAATTGGCACTGTACGAGGCCTGTGTGGTTGCAACAGGAGGGTAGTAGAGTATTTTAGGAAGGTTAACAATGCCTTGATTGCCGATGGTTCCTAGTGCAACATCGCTAAGCTCTGTAATGGCATAAGGAGTGACGGAGGTGAGTGTGCCATTACTATAATATTGACCAAATTGGGCTAAGGTATCGGCATCAACATTTGTTACAGCAATATTATTTCCCAGCGTTGCTAAAAGGTAGTTTCCATCCCCATCGACCAAATTGCCACTGCCATCAAGTGAAAAACTACCTGCACGGGTATAATAGGTGTTACCATCCGCTCCTTGTACACCAAACCATCCTTCACTGCCAAGAGCCAAATCAAAGGTGTTATCCGTATTTTGAAGAATTCCTTGTGACATGTCAAGGGCTGTATTAAAGCTTTGAGCACCCATTCCCACACCATTAGAATAACTGTTATACGTTCCCACTAAAATGGATGAAAACAAAGAAGAGACTTCAGGGGTACTTCCTTTAAAGCCATTGGTATTGACATTAGAGATATTATTACCAATGACATCCATGTAAAATTGACTGGTTTTGGCACCTGAAATACCGTTATAAAAGGAGCTGTTCATAAAATATCCTTTTTATGCCAATGATTTATCGTAAAATTCAAGTACTTCATCAATAGCGTAATAGTAAGAGCCTAATTTCACGTATGCTTCACCGTCAATGTAGCGTACCGATTCAACAGGATAAGTTCCTGATTGGGTTGTTTTTAAATTGCCATCGGCATCGGTATAGGTAACCGTTGCACTGTACGTGCCATCGGCAAGTTGTGTACCATCGTTGTTAACACCATCCCAACTAAAGGCAATGACACCACTTTTACCTTTAGTAGATTCGCTAATATCAATCGTTTTAACGGTATTGCCACTGGTATCGGTAATGGTAAGCGTTCCTTTGGTAATTTCAGAGGGAAAATAAATTTCAAAATTGGAAGCACCACTTGTAAGTGAAATAGCCGAACTTCCTAAACTTGCCATTTGACCAATAACACTAATCGCACTAAAATTTGTGTTTGAGGCGAGTTGCTCTGAGAGTTCTTTCAGTGCAGCGGTTGTATTTTGTGCCGCCTCGAGAGAGGAGAGCTGTGCCGTTTGGGTTAGAATTTTATCGCTATCCATAGGGTCAGTTGGGTCTTGGTATTGCAACTCTGTGAGTAAGAGTTGTAGAAAATCATCATTGCTAAGGGATGATTTGGTTGAACTGGTAGTCGACGATGTTGTTGTACTTGATGATGAACCTGAAATGAGGCTTTCCCAACCTGTTGCCATGATAAATCCTTTATTTTTAGTTTAAACGTATTGAGGAATGACAATCTCTAAAAGGGTTGTCTCCTCTTCACTATTTTCGGTGGTGTAGCTATTAAAGTCACCACTACGGTTGTTCTGTTTTTGGTTATGTTGTGATTGTTCGCTGTTTCTTTGGTCGCTAAAATTCATCTCTAAATTGGTAAATCCCATGTTAATCAGGGCACTTTTAACCTCTGCTTGATTTTGGGTAAAGAGTGACATGGTTGTCGTGTTTGAGGAGATGTTTACATGTAAATTGTTTCCACGTGTCAGAAGCGTGACATCAACCTCGCCTAAATTTTTAGGACTTAACGCCAACTCCACTTTCATAATGGGTGGCTTATAGGTCTCAATTTTCTCTTGTAAATCAGAAGCAAATTGATTTAAACTCTCTTTGAGGCTGGCACTTTTTGTATTTACTTCTTGTTTAAAAGCGGTTTTTATATCACTCTTATCACTCAGTATGGGTTGTGTTTCATCTAACGTTGCAGTGCTTGATTCATCGCTGATAGTGGTTGTTTTTTGACTTCTTGCGACCTCTTCTTCGAGGGCCAATTCATCGTTTTGTGTTTCAATTTTTACTGTTTTTAAAATGCTCTCAAGCGGTTTGGTTTCATTTGTTTTTGTAGGGGGTTGAATGTTCTCAGATTTTGTAGCAAGATTTAAAGGCTCATCAGTTATTAGGGATTCTGTTTTAGATGCTACGGTTGTGCCTGTTTTCTTTGTTGTTTGAATGGTTGGTTCTGTTTTCTTTGTTTCATTTACATTGAGTGCTTTTTGAATTATGCTCTCAAGTGGCGTAGATGTTTGTTGCTTTTCATTTACCATTTGTGTTTGCTGTGTTGAGGTTGAGTTTGAAGTAACTTCTTTTGCCACTGGTGTCTCTTTAGCAATCAGCTCGCTTAAAATGGAAGGAGCTGGTGTTGTCTCATTTTTAGAGGTTTGCTGTTTATCTAAAAAGGTCATAACATTAGTGGTTAAGGGCTTAGGAAGCTCTTTGGTTTGGTTATTTTGTACATTTGTGAAAGCCGTTTGTAGGTCTTCAAAAAAACCACTCTCTTTAAGTGTTGGAAATTTGGTTTGCAAACTTTCTAAACTTTCTTGCGTAATGGAAATTTTTTCCAATCCAAGGTTATATTTTTCTGAAAGATTGACCAGTTCACTCACACTTTTTTACTGAAGCAAACTCTTGACGTGTGGCTTCACTGGCGAGTAATTTTTCAAGGGTAGGTGAAGCATTGAGTGTGGGGAAACTTGTCTGAGTCGCATCTTCTTGCAAGGTTTGAATAACACTTAAAAGCTCATCCAAAAGATGTTCATCAATGCTTTTAGCCTCTTCACTTAAAGGCACTGTTTTGGGTGTGCTTATGGGTAAAAGTGTACCGGTTTGTTCTGTTACATCCACTGATTCTTCACGGGTTAATTGTCCCAAAATCATTGAAAAAAAGCTGTTTGCAAAGGTGTCGCTACTGCCTTCATTCGTGCTTAATGTGGTTGAATTTTGTGTAGAAGCACCAAGGCTTAAAGGGCTGCTTTGCGTTTGAACAAAAGCGAAAATTTCTTGCATTGTCATGCCTTATGGTTTAGTGTGTAGCGATAGTTCTACACCCATTAAAAGCAATATTCATTCCATCTCTTTGAAATGCCTTTACATGTAAGGATATTTTAAATTTAGTCAGAACGTGGTATAATGAAGCATAGTTACTTCTTCAAACCTACACCAATCACGTACGTTTTATCAAGATGTAAACCTTAAAACTTCGAGGAGAATAGATTGCAAGATTTTAGAAATATCGCCGTGATTGCGCACGTCGATCACGGCAAAACCACTTTGGTGGATGAGTTATTAAAACAGTCAGGAACGTTTACCGCTCACCAAAAAGTAGAAGAAAGAGCAATGGATAGCAACGATTTGGAAAAAGAGCGTGGTATTACCATTCTTTCCAAAAATACAGCCATTCGTTACAAAGAGACTAAAATTAACATTATTGACACCCCAGGCCACGCCGATTTTGGTGGTGAGGTTGAGCGTGTTTTAAAGATGGTGGATGGTGTTTTACTCCTTGTTGATGCACAAGAGGGTGTTATGCCTCAAACCAAATTTGTTGTGAAAAAAGCACTGAGCCTTGGTCTTTGTCCGATTATTGTTGTCAATAAAATTGACAAGCCTGCGGCTGATCCTGATCGTGTGATTGATGAAGTGTTTGACCTTTTAGTTGCACTTGGTGCAAATGAGCAACAATTAGAATTTCCTATTATTTACGCTGCGGCACGTGATGGTTATGCAAAATACAGCATGGAAGATGAAAACAAAAATCTTGAACCTCTTTTTGAGACGATTATCAAGCATGTTCCAGCACCTTCTGGTAAAGCAGAAAATCCTCTTCAACTTCAAGTATTTACCCTTGATTATGACAACTATGTGGGAAAAATTGGTATTGCACGTATTTTTAATGGAACCATTAAGAAAAATGAGACGGTTTTGCTTGCAAAAGCTGATGGCGAACAAGTACGTGGACGTGTATCAAAATTGATTGGTTTTCATGGTTTGGAGAGAATTGATATTAACGAAGCGCAAAGTGGTGACATTGTAGCGGTGGCTGGTTTTGAAACCCTCGATGTAGGCGATAGCTTGGTTGACCCTGCTAATCCTATGCCACTTGATCCTTTACACATTGAAGAGCCAACGCTTTCTGTTGTTTTTGGTGTTAATGATTCTCCTTTTGCGGGACTTGAGGGTAAATATGTCACCTCAAACAAACTTGCAGAACGCCTTGAATCTGAGATGAAAACGAACATTGCAATGCGATATGAGTCTGAGGGTGAGGGTAAATTTAAAGTTTCAGGACGAGGGGAACTTCAAATTACTATTTTGGCTGAAAATATGAGACGTGAAGGTTTTGAGTTTTCACTTGGTCGCCCTGAGGTTATTATTAAAGAAGAAAATGGCGTTAAAATGGAGCCATATGAGCATCTTGTGATTGATGTTCCTGATGAGTTTACCGGGGCTGTTATTGAGAAATTAGGACGCAAAAAAGCAGAAATGAAAGCGATGAACCCAACAGGTGATGGACAAACGAGAATTGAGTTTGAAATTCCTGCACGTGGTTTAATCGGTTTTCGTGGACAGTTTTTGACCGATACCAAAGGTGAGGGTGTTATGAACCACTCTTTCTTAGAGTTTCGTCCACTAAGTGGTGAAGTTGAACACCGTAAAAATGGCGCATTGATTTCTATGGAGACGGGTACAGCGATGGGTTACTCACTCTTTAGTTTACAAGAGCGTGGTATTTTATTTATCGATGTACAAGTAAAAGTGTATGCGGGTATGATTATTGGTGAGCATTCACGTCCAAACGATTTAGATGTTAATCCAATTAAGGGTAAACCACAAAGTAACGTAAGAAGTAGTGGAGCGGATGAAGCGATTAAGCTGGTTCCACCTCGAAAAATGAACCTTGAGTTAGCGCTTGAGTGGATTGAAAATGATGAATTGGTAGAGGTCACACCAACCAATATTCGTATTCGTAAAAAATACCTTGACCCAACCGTACGTAAGCGTATGAGTCGCTAAAAGATTCTTTACATGTAAAAAGATTTTGCCATGGAAAAGTGGCAAAATCTCTCAAACTTAGGAGTGATTATGCAGACTTTTTTCATCGTTTTGGGTGTTGTACTTTTGATTGTTGTATTTATGTACAACTCTTTAATTTCTAAAACAAATCAAGTTGAAAATATTTTTGCAGGGCTTGATGCCGTTCTTAAAAAACGCTATGACCTGATTCCTAATCTCATTGCGAGTGTTAAAGAGTATATGGCGCATGAGCGGGAGACGCTAGAAAAAATAACCGCATTACGCACTCAAGCACTTCAAACCAACCTTCACAGTCATGAAAAAATCGCTTTAGATAAAGAGCTTAGTTCCATGCTCGGTGGTCTAATGGTAGCAGTTGAAAACTATCCAACCCTTAAAGCCAATGAAAACTTTTTGCACCTACAAGGCACGCTTCACGAGATTGAAGAGCAAATTTCTGCGGCACGCCGTGCGTATAATCAGAGTGTGACCGATTATAACAATGCCATTGAGATGTTTCCTAGTAATGTGATGGCAGGTTTTATGAAATTAAGACGCAAAGAGGTTTTTAATATTCCTTCGCAAGAACGTCAAAATGTGGATGTAAAAAATCTTTTTCAAAAATAGGTAGTGGTTGTGAAAAAGCGGGAATCGATTGTAGATTATTATTATGAATCGATGTATCCTGAACTTAAAGTATTAGAGCAAGACCGATTAATCATTGTCTCAAAATTAAAAAAAGCTGCATTTTTTCTCTTTGGTTTAGCCATCATCATTTATCTTCTCTTGCACTATCATTTTTACATGATGCCTTTTGAAGCATTAGCCCTTTCTGGTATGAGTACTTTTTATGCTTTTTAATGTTTATTTATCGTCATGAAAGTGCAGGATACAGTATGCTTTTTAAAGACCATGTGATTGAAAAAATCATCCATTTTTTAGACCCTTCACTGATGTATCACAAACATCGTTATCTTTTGGAAAATGTGTATCAAAAGAGTGAGCTTTTTCTTGAACAGTATGATCGTTATAGCGGGAGTGATTTAGTAGAAGGTTTTATTGAAGGGGTTGGTGTTCAGTTTTGTGATTTACATGTAGAAAAAAATACCGTACAAAAAATGGCAAAGAGGAGTGGAAAGATATCTTTTCAGGGCTCTTTTTTGTAGCAGATTTTAACAAACATTTTCAGACAAATGTGGTGGTTTTACCTGATCATGCAGAGCGAATACTAGGTGTCGTTGGTTCGTGGCTTCAAAGTATGAATATAGGCAGAGGAAAGCTAATTAAGTTAGATGATGCTTTATTTGAAAAGTATTTTGTGGTGTATGGAGAGGATACTATTGAGAGTCGTTATATTTTGACGCACTCTTTGATGGAAAAAATCGTGCAGTTACGCCAAAAAAGTGGTAAAAATCTCTATCTCTCTTTTGTGGATTCTAAAATTTATATTGCCATAGAGTACAACAAAGCGCTGTTTGAGCCGATATTGTGGAAGTCCTTATTAAAATTCTCTTATATCAAAGAGTATGTGGAGCTTTTATCAATGATGATAGGCATTGTGAAGCATTTCAAATTGGATGAAAAACTTTGGAGTAAACGCTAATGTTTAACGAACGATTACTTAAGATTTCACTGGCTTTTATAGCGATTCTTATTCTTCTTGGAATTATCATGATTAACTACGCGCTCCATGATGATGGAACACGCTCATCGTATGAAAATATCTCTTCTGCTAAAAGCGCAAAGGCTAGTAATAATGCCAATGAAGTAAGTCTTGATACCGTTTATATTAATATTAAATCTTCCAAATACAAAATTTTAAAAGCTGATATGGCACTCCAAATGAAAAGTGCACAAGATAAAAAAAGCACTTCAAGGGAATATGCAAAATGTACGTAATGCCGTTTTACGCTATTTAAACGAAATGGAGGCCAATGGTTTAGAAACCAATACAGGAAAAGACCGTCTTAAAGAAGAGTTGATTTACATGCTTGAGGGAAGTTTTGGTTACGAAGTTGAGACGATTTATTTTAAAAATTTTATTCTCTCACCTTGAAAAAGAGCAAACTGATCAATGCCAGTAGTGCTACGGCACTAGCATACAAATAGAGATAACTTCCGTAAAAATAGCCTGCTAGTAGTGCCCCCACAAATCCACCTAAACCAAAAGAGATACCATAATAAAACTGTGCGGCAAGCTTTTTATGAGTGTAAAGCGTGTATAAAAGACTAAGTGCTGCCGTGTGATGAAGGGCAAAACTAAAGGCATGTAGAGATTGGGAGAAATAGGCGATAAAAAGAGAGGATGGAAAGGCAAAGAGTAAAAACCATCGAATAGCAGTACTTAAGACACTAAAGCGTACTAAATTTAAGAGCGTAAAACGCTTTAAAAATAGGCGCTTGAAAATAAAAAAGCACAATCTCACAAATGACTCCAAATGCCCATAAATAACTGGTTGTTTCCAAACTAATATGATGGTCTGTTTCATAAATAGTAAAAAAGTTATAAAACGCTCCAAAACTAACTTGCATGAGAAAAAGGGCTATCCAAAAAAAGCTTACATGTAAAAGATTAAAAGGTTCATTTTCTTCTGAAGAAGGGGTGAAATTTGGGTTATTGTGTGTGAGCCAAAACGCAAAAAAAGCAGTCAATCCAATGGCAAAAAGAAGATAATGCAAGCCATTGGTATAATCATCTAAATGCCGCGCAAGAATAATAGCAATCAGCATAAAGCCTATTGAGCCAAAAAGGCGTGATTTACCATAACGTTCTTTTTTGTAGATGTTCCATCGCATAGGTTTCAATATAGGGTAAAATGAGTCCTAAAACACGCACCAAGAAGCATATTGGGTAACATAAAAAAAGTAAAAATTGTGGATGCTACTATAAAAAGAGCAAAACAGCAATCAATCGCACCTATCAGTGCTATATAAAACGTTTTTTGTGTGAGTTTAAAATGCTTGAGAAGAAA
>JAJOKG010000173.1 GCA_021206415.1 Sulfurospirillum sp.
AATAGAGTTTTTGGTTTTCAAAATATCTTTCAACAAGGTATTTCAAACGAAGCCAGTCCTTCATTATGGATTATGATACCGATTTTAACCCTTTTAGGTATTACCTTTATTCGTGTGAGTTTTGGGCTTGATCATCATTTTGATCAGAAAATGGCCAATGCTTCCATGTTTACATTTACTAGTTTGGTACTTTCTTTGCAACTCATCTTTGGGTTAATTGGTTATAAAGTAATGCGTAATATTGGTTATTTTGAAACGTTTGTTCATTCAAATACTCTCTCTCCTACAAGTTTTGCACTCATTTGTCCTGGGGTTGCGTTTTATGGTTTTTGGTATGTTTTTTATCCATACAGGTCTAGTAGCAAATCAGGTTTTAACACAAAATTCGCTTTTTTATTTTCTCATAATGGCGCCTTTTGTATACATTCAATTTAAAACCATTTACTACTTTTTTAAACTAAAGAATAAATTTTTTTAATAGATAATTATTTAATTCTAAAATAGTTATCTTAATTTTCCTAATTAATAAAGCTACACACAAAATGTGATACCATCTCCCTTATAGTATTTGTACAATCGTACATTGATTAAAAAAGGGAGATGTGTGCATGAAAGTTTTTCTATCTATCTGTTTTTCCTTCTTATTTTTATATGCCCAAGAGCCTTTGAGTCTTGATAGGGCGATTCAAAAAAGTCAAAGATCAAAACAGAGAAGTTGATATCGCAAAGATGGATGAATTGCTCAAAACGCTTGATGTACAAATTGCTTCAGCGAGCCACTATGGTGCGCTTGATTTTGCGCATAATGCTTTGAGGAGTAATGATGCTCTTAATGTATTTGGCTATAAACTCCAATCCAGAGAAGCGACTTTTGCTGATTTTGGGTTTGAACAGCTCGGTGATAGGAGCAATCCTAATTACCAATCAACGCCAAGTGATTTAAATGAACCTCAAGATCGTAACCATTTCTCCACTACATTAACCTATACTCTCCCTTTGTACACAGGGGGAAAAATAACTCAGCATGAGAAGATTACCAAAGCCTTACGTTATCTTAGTTCTTTAAGTAAAGAAGAGGTGCGTCTTCAAAAAATCTATGAAGTCAAAAAAAAGTTTTTTATGACATTGCCTTAATGCAAGCATACGTTAGAGATTTATGTACGATTGAAAATAATATGCAAAGGGTTTATCGTAAAGCAAAGGCTATGCAAGAAGAGGGGTATGCAAAAAAAGTAGACCTTTTAGAGATTGAAACACGTTTAGCAGACGTTCAGCGCCATTTTGAAAGCGCAAAAGCCAATGAAGCGTTGCTTTATCATTATCTCTCTTTTTTGCTTGATGAGCCTGTTACAGAGATTGTCGTGCCTGATGAAGAAGGCGTGGTTGTAAAAGTTTATGAAGAAGAGCGTTTGCGTCAAAATATTGCTGTTAAAAAAGCAGAAAAAAGTGTTGAAATTTCTAAAATGAATATTGCTTTGCAAGAGAGCGCTTACTATCCGCAAGTGGGTGCATTTGCACAGTATGGAAGCAGTGATGATAAATGGTTGAATGATTTTGCTCAAAAGGATGCATACACCGTTGGGGTACAGATTAAATGGAATGTTTTTAATGGGGGTGCAGATAAGGCAAATATCGAAAAAGCGCGTGTTCAGCATCTTAAAGCAGAACAAGCGCTTTTATTATCGCAAAAAAAGTTTGCTTTTACATGTAAAACAGCTTCAAACTAAACTGCATAACTATGCCTATGAAATTGGAAGTTTAAAAAAAGAAGTGGATTTAGCGCAGCAAATTTATGAAAATTACGCAGGCAGATATGAGCAAAAACTTCTTTCCATTAATGATGTTATGATGAAACAAACAGAAGTATTACAAACCGTTTTAAGACTTTTGGAGGCACAAAATGCCCATAATGCTACTGTCTTTGAACTTGAAAAAATCGTAGGAGAAAACCAATGAAATTCTTACATGTAAAGATTTTACTTTTTATGGTGTTTTGTACCCAGATCAGTGCAAGTGAGTTGCGTTTAAGTGCTCGTGTGATTTCGGATAATGAAAAAAGCATTAGCAGTCGTTACATGGGGTATGTAAAAGAAGTCTATGCCCAAGAGGGTGATGTTCTTAAAAAAGGAGATTTACTTTACACCATTGATGCTAAAGAGATAGACAGTGCACTTGAGCAGAGCAATCTTGCCATCGCACAAGCAGAACTTTCTTATGAAATGTATCAGATGCAATATTCCAATGCAAAACTCAATTTAGAACGTCACCAGCGTTTGTTAGAGAAAGATATGGTCTCCAAGTTTGAAGTTGAAAATTTGGAACTTAATGCGAATAATCTTAAAACCATGATGCAGATTGCCCAAAAGCAAATTGCGACAGCCAAACAAAAAACGCTTAGAAGTGAAAAACCAGTATCACTATCTGGAGGTAAAAGCGCCCAATGATAGTGTGGTGATTAAAAAGCAGGTTCATGCGGGAGAAATGGCATTAGCCGGTGTTCCTGCATTTATACTCTCTGATATTTCCCATCTTAAAATCAGTGCGGAGATTGCAGAAAGTTTCGTTTCAGCTATTAAAATTGGGGATCGTGTGAGTGTTGAAATTCCTTCTATTGGCTGTAAAAGTGAGGGAATCATTGAGGCGATTATTCCAGATTCAAATCCCATTACACATAGTTTTAGACTCAAAACGAGCTTTACATGTAAAGATACCAATGCGTATCCAGGTATGTATGCTACGGTTCATATAGGTGGATTGTAATGGCTTCGTATAAAGAAAAATATTTAGCAGGCTATCTAGCACGCCTTTTTTTTACGTAATCCATTGACGATGATTTTAGGGTTTACCTTTATTCTTTTAGGTATTGTTGCGCTGTTGTGGATGCCTCGTGAAGAAGACCCTCAAATTTCTATCAGTGGTGGCGTGGTGATGGTAAGCCTTCCTGGGGCAAGTGCGGCAGAGATTGAACAGGTTGTCGTTCGTCCTTTAGAGCGACGTATTAAAGAGATTAAGGGTGTGGAGCATGTGTATGGTATCGCTAGCGATAATGTAGGTATTATTAATGTCATGTACTACATTGGTGAAAACCGTGAAGCCTCTAACCTCAAGCTCTACGATAAAGTGATGCAAAATATGAATCAAATGCCAAAAGGCGCTTCGACACCACTCGTACGTCCTTTGGATATTGATATTGACATTCCTATTTTATCGATTGCTTTTTATGCTAAAGATGCTACGGTCAGCCAGCCTGTGGCACTTTATAAGAGGGTAGAAGCGTTTCGTAATAGTTTAGGTACAACACCAAACCTTGCGAAAACAGAGCTCAAAGGAGAGCATAAAGAGCAATTTAACATTGAAATCGATCTTTTCAAACTAGCAGGGTATCGCATAGGTCTTGAGCAAATATATACGGCTTTAGAAGCGCTTAGCACAGAACTTCCTGAAGTAAGTAATCACAGCAAACAGGAAAAATTAGTTCTCTTTGGTGTTAAAAATGTTTTAGAGAGTGTTGAAGATCTGCAAAATGTCATTGTCGCACAAGTAGGAGGCTCTGTGATTTATCTTAAAGATATAGCGCGTGTCTCCTTGGGGTATGATGTTCAAAATCTCAAAAATGCCTCTATCAGTTACAAAAATGCTGATGGTTCATGGACGCCTTTACAAGAACAAGTGACATTAAGTATTTCAAAGCTGAGAGGTGCAAATGCTGTAACGGTGGCAGATGAGGTTCTTGCAAAACTGAGGGCGTATCAAAGTGAATTGGATAAAGAGGGCATTGGGTATAGTGTGACACGAAACTATGGTGAACGAGCGAATGAAGCCGTAAATGAGTTGGTCTTTCATTTATTGATTTCCATTGTGATTATTGCGCTTTTGCTTATTTTTATTTTGGGATGGAGAGAAGGGCTTATTGTGACCTTGAGCGTTCCTGCGATTTTGGCGGTTACTATTTTTATTGCTTATATGAGCGATCAAACGATTAATCGTATTACGCTGTTTGCATTTTTTGTTGAGTCTTGGGCTTTTGGTGGATGATGTCATTGTTGTGATTGAAAATATTCATCGACACCTACACGGGAAATTTTCTAAAGAGAAGTCTATGGATGATTTGCTTGTGGAAGCTACTGATGAATTGGTGCTCCGACCAATCTTGCTACCATTGCGATTATTTTAACGATGGTTCCTATGGCATTTGTGGGGCAAATGATGGGCGAGTTTATGAAGCCTATTCCTCTTAATGTTCCCGTTGCTATGGCTGCATCCCTTTTGATTGCGTATATTTTTACACCCTTTTTAGCCAGTAAACTCTTGAAAAAACCTAAAAAACATCAAGGAGAAAATGATGATGCAACGCTTTGAGCAATTTATTTATCTCATTTTACATGATGTTCGAAAGAAACGGTTGGTTTTATTGCTAACTTTTTTGGCGTTTCTTGCTTCTGTGATGATGTTTCCCAGTGGGAGTGTTTTAGCCAAAATGCTTCCCTCAAAAAGTACCAATACCTTTTCTATTTATGTGGACTTACCCAATGGAAGTTCCTACTATGAAACCCAAAAAGTCAATCAATGTGTGGTGGAGTTACTTCAAAAAGAAAAAGAGATACAGAATATTGAAATTTTCAATGGCATGGGTGCTCCTTTGGATTATGCGGGCTTAGTCAAAGGCTCAAGCTTTAAAAGTGGAGAGCATGTCAGTGAAATTGTGGTCAATCTGAGTCCTGCCCATGACCGAGATGAATCCTCGTATGCAATGGTGCATCGCGTGCGTCCTATGATTCAAAAAACATGTGAACCATTGGTCGAAAAAACATCCATCAAAATGGTAGAGCAACCAGCAGGACCTCCAACACAAGCGGCCATTGTTATTGAGCTTTATGGCGATGAGAGTCACTCTTTAAATGCATTGGCGGATGAAATTAAACGAACTGTTGTGCAGCATCCTGATTTGGTGGATGTTGATATTATGCGAGATGAAGTGCACCAAAAGCTCTCTTTGCACATTGATCAAGAAAAGGCTTTACGTGCAGGCTTAAGTATAGAGTATATTCATAAGATGCTGTACATGGGCTTTGAAGGAATGGACGTGAGTTACAAGAACAGTGAGCACTCTCCTTCACAGATTCCTTTGTACATGGTTTTGAGTCATGATTCCAAAGCTTTATCAACGATGAGCAAAGAGGCGCTCATGGCAAAATTAAGTGCTTTTTCCTTACGCAATGCACAGGGTATGTTGGTGCCTTTAAGTGAAGTAGTGCGTATTGAAGAAGTCTCTTCGACACCTACGATTCTCTCAAAAAATTTGCAAAAGATGGTGAGCATTGTGGCGGAGGCAGATTTGGTTTCACAAGTCTATCCTTTACTGGATATTCGAAGTGCGATTAAAGAGGCACTTAAAGAGCGTTATGAGGTGGAAAATATGCACCTGTTTGATTTGCGCTTACGTGATAAACGTAGCGGTGAAGTCTTTGATTTGGTGTGGGATGGTGAGATGAAAGTTACCATGGATACTTTTCGAGATTTGGGTGGGGCGTTTATTGCGGCACTGGTGCTTATCTTTTTATTGATGGTGGTTTATTATAAAAGTTTTGCGCTTTCTGGTATTGTGCTTTTAGGAAGTTTTCTTTCCATCATTGGGGTTATTTTTGGACATTGGCTGATGGATCTTTTTTCTAAAGAGACGTTTTTTTTAACAGCAACATCTTTAATCGGTTTTATTGCTCTCATGGGAATTAGCTCTCGCAATTCTCTTTTGCTCATTGATTTTACCGAGTCGATGATGAAACTAGGCATTGAGAAAAAACGCGCCATAGCCCTTGCGAGTGCCACACGGGCTAAGCCTATTTTCTTAACGGCTGCGGCGATTATTTTAGCTAGCACGCTTTTGGCGACAGATCCTATTTTTGGAGGATTGGGTGTGGCGCTCATTTTTGGAACGATAGCTGCGGTGATTGTCTCTTTAGTGGTTGTGCCAGTACTTATGGACAATACCAAAGCGCTTTAAACCATTTTTACATGTAAAGGGTAAGAAGTTATCGCTTTACATGTAAAAACTTCCGACGTGCTACCATAAAAAGTCGCATAATACGATGCGAGAAAAAACGTTTACCCAAACCAATTTTACGGCAATTTCCCTCTTTTAGACACTCAAATACCTCTTCAAGCGCTAGTTTTTCACTCACGGATAGATTTGTCATACCGCCCCTTTTTGCCCATCGTTAATTTTACGCACCAACCGCACAATATCTTCATCTTTGAGCATGCCTAGCATATTAAAAACCACAGGAATTGCCATCGGAGCGCTACTGCCAAGACGCCACTCCTGATAGGTTCTCATGGAAATGCCACAGTTCTCTGCCATCTTTTTTTTGAGAAATTTTTTTTCCCCATATTTTCGGTCTTCTATGGCGTTATTGCAAAAGATTGATGATATCGTTGGTTT
>JAJOKG010000066.1 GCA_021206415.1 Sulfurospirillum sp.
AAATGGACTTCTCTTTCTTAGTAAGATTGGGAAGTTGCGAGATGATAATGCCTCCAAAGATGACAAAACATGCCAACATCTCCGTCTGGCTTAAACGCTCGTTTAAAAAGAGGTAGGCGAGTAAAACGGTAAAGACAGGAATGAGATTGACAAAGACCGAAGCTTTGGACGCTTCAATGCGACTGAGTGCCAAGTTAAACATGCCATAGCCTCCAAGGGTTACCACAATGCCCAAATAACAAAGCCACCCAAACACTTCAAAACTGAGGTGCATCGGCAGTGTAAAATACTCCCAAATCGCAAGTGGAAAAAAGAAAATAGTTCCTACAAAAGCCTGAATGGCTGTTAAAAAGAGTGCTGAAAACTTTTGGCTTAAATAGCGCACGGAAAATAGCATACCACGTTCCACAAATCATGGCGCAGAACTCTAAAAAAATTGCCTAAAAGAGGATTGGAAGCATTTTCACTGCTTTGGGCACCAAGGCTAAGCCAAATGGCTCCCACAACGGCTAAAACAGAGCCAATGACAATGCGTTTGCTTAAACGCTCTTTGAGGACAAAACTGGCTGCAATCGCTGTCATAAGAGGCATCATGGAGGTGATCATTCCCGCTTGAGAGGCGGTGGTGAGTTGAAGTGCTTTGGCTTCAAAAATAAAATAAAAACAAGGCTCAAAAGGGTAAGTAATAGGATATATTTGATGTCATGGCGTGTAAAAGAGAGTGCACGAAATTGCTTGATAAAATAGACAAAACATAAACTCGCAATAACCATACGCCCAAAAACAACGCTCATGGGTCCTAGTGGGCCAATGGCGGATTTGAGGGCAATAAACGAACTTGCCCATGTGAGCATCGCAATGAGCAAAAATAAAATACCAATAGGGTCGGTTTTTGGTTGATTCATGAAACTTCTTTGGGTAAAATGTGGCATATTGTATCCATATTTTACTAAAAAAAAGATGCCTAAAAAGGAGAATAGATGGGAATTTTTACACTACGTAACGTGGTTTTTTTTAATGCTTCTTATGGGTGCCTTTCACTATTTTAGCACTACCAAAGAGGTGGATAATCACAGTTTGATTTTACCCTTAGATACGAAGATTTTAGCCTTTGGCGATAGTTTAACGTTGGGAACAGGTGCAACGCCCTCTCAAAGTTACCCTTCCATTTTAAGTGAATTGGTGCATGCTCCTGTCATTAATGCGGGTATTTCAGGCGAAATCAGTGCGCAAGGGTTGGAGCGTTTACCTAAACTTTTACAAGAGCATAAACCCGATATTTTGATTCTTTGTCATGGTGGCAATGATATTTTAAGAAAAGTCGATAGCGCTCAAACCAAAGAGAATCTCTCCAAAATGGTCTCTATGGCTCGTGAAAAAGGAGTTTATGTGCTTTTAGTGGGTGTGCCAACCATGGGAACGCTCTCTTTTGGTATTTCACCGCTTTATTATGACGTGGCTAAAGCGCATAACATTGAGATAGACGATGAAAGTCTAAAAGAAATTTTCAATAATGAAAATACTCTAAAAGCGGACAGAGTTCATCCCAATAGTGAGGGGTATGCTTTGATGGCGAAAAATATTGCCATTATCTTAAGCGAACATTATCATCCCTCAGCGAAAACGTTTTAAAAGACCTTTGAGGTAAGCCTCCGCCAATGAGGCTATTTCGCTTTCACTCAGCGTAATGGGTGCATTTTGGCTAGGGACATTATGCAGTAAAACAGAGAGTTGTGTACAGGTTTTATAAAGCTCCTCAGGGCTCATGCGTACCATCACTTCCACCACTTCATTGGGAAGGTTTTTGGGCTCGAGTTGGTGAAGAGCGGTAATGTTAGCTAAAAATGTTTCCAGTGTTGGATGCAAAGGTATTCCTTTTTTTGTGTGCAATTATGCCACATTTGACTAAGAAGCATCTAAAAAATCCTTACTTGTAAAATCCTTTTTCTCCTTTGCTGGTTACAATGAACTATCTTTACATGTAAAAGGATTTTTATGAGCATGCATGATTTAGAGGCGTTTGTACGCTCCATTTATCCTTTTGAGCTTTTAAGCAAAGCTGAGCTGGCTCAAGCCACCCGTGCGATGAACATTGCCTACTATAAAAAAAGATGAAATCCTCATCTCTCCAAACAAAGCTTCATCGTTTTTGTACATCATTCTCAAAGGCGAAGTAGGCGAGTTTAGCGAAGAGGAACTCTTAAAAGTGTACAGCAAATCGAACTGTTTTGATGCGGACGCTTTGATATATGGGAAGAGTGCTAAGCAGTTCAAAGTCTTAGAAGAGCTCATTTGCTACGAGTTAGACAAAGCCTCTTTTTTGGCGTTAATGCAGAGCAATGAAGCCTTTAAAGCCTACTTTATTCAAGACCTCGCTAATAAAATTCACTCCGCCAAACAACGAGAATACACCACGGAGCTTTCAGGGTTTATGATGGCATTGGTTGGGGAGTGTTACTTGCACACACCCACCATTGTACAAAAAGAGTGTTCCATCATGGAAGCCCTTCAAGAGATGGAGGCGAAAAAGAGCAGTTGCATTGTGGTGCGCTTAGAGGAGGGGTATGGCATCGTGACCGATAGTGTCATTCGTAAGCATGTGTTGTTTAACGGGTATGACAAGCATGCTTCCATTGGAGCGATTGCGCTCTTTCCTCTTATCTGCATTGAGGCGAGTGATTATCTCTTTAACGCTTTACTAAGCTTTACCAAACATGCCATTAAGCGTCTGGTGGTGATGGAAAATGGAGAGATTATTGGCATCTTAGAACAGCTCGATTTGCTGAGCTACTTTGCCAATCACTCTTATTTAGCTGCGGTGAAAAATTAAAAAAAGCAAGGAGCATTGAGGAGCTTAAAGAGGCGAGTGGGGATTTTATTCATATCATCAAAAAGTTACATGTAAAAGGGACAAAGGTGGATTATATCGCTAAGCTTGTCTCTGAACTTAACGCAAAAGTATATGAAAAGCTCTACTCCATGATACTCCCTGAAGCATTGGCTTCCAAAGCGTGTTTGGTGGTGATGGGCAGTGAAGGGCGAAAAGAACAGCTCTTAAAAACCGACCAAGACAATGCGTTAATTATTGAAGATGGGATGGATGTGGGTGTTTATGAGCCTTATATGAAGCGTTTGAATGCAACACTCATTGCGTTTGGCTATCCGCCGTGCGAGGGAAACATTATGGTTTCAAATCCCTACTGGTGCAAGTCAAAAAAAGCGTACTTAGATGAGGTGGAACGCTGGTTTGATACCCCAAGCATGGACGATGCCATGCACTTAGCCATTTCCTTTGATGCCACTGCTGTTGCGGGAGATGGCTCTTTGCTTTTGGAAGTAAAAAAAGCACTGTTTAGACATATTGAAGCGCAAACGACCTTTATGGCACACTTTGCGATGCCCGTACTTGCCTTTGAGACTCCCATAGGTTTTTTTGCCAATCTCATTGCCAAAGAGAATAAAATCGATGTCAAAAAAGGGGGTATTTTCCCCATTGTGCATGGTATTCGAAGTTTGGCATTGGAGCAGAAAATGGATGTGTGTGACACCGTAGGGCGCATCAAACAACTGACACACTTAGGCGTGTTGGAGAGTGACTTCTCAGGCGCACTCATCGAAGCGCTCGATACCTTTTTAAACCTGCGTCTTAAAGAGCAGTTACAACGAGGTGGAATTTTGGGAAATGAGGTCAATCTTGAAGCGCTCAATGAGTTGGAGTTGGAGCTTTTAAAAGACAGCTTTAAAATTGTCAATAAATTTAAAAAGTTTCTAACCCACCACTTTAAACTTTCGATGGTGAGCTAATGTTTACCTCCTTTTTTGCCAAACGCAACGCCAAAAATCTAAACGATGAGCGGTTTCGTTTTTTATTTGAAGAAGCACCGCTAGATGAAGTGGTGGTCTTTGACACGGAGACCACAGGGCTCAATCCTAAAAAAGATGAGATTCTCTCCATTGGGGCGGTGAAAGTGCGGGGCAATAAAATTTTGATGTCCGAAAAATTTGAGCTTTTTGTGAAACCTCGCTTTGAGGTGAATGAGACGAGCATCAAGATTCATCAGATTCGCAACATTGACCTGCAAAATGCGCTCTCTCCTCGTGAAGCGATTGAGCAGTTTTTAGATTTCATTGGCGCACGCCCTTTGGTGGGCTACTACTTAGAATTTGACGTTGCGATGATTAACAAATACCTTAAAGCGTGGCTGAACATCTACCTCCCCAATCCTCAAATTGAACTCTCAGGACTCTACCACGACAAAAAAATCAAACGCATCCCCGATGGGGTCATCGACCTGCGCTTTGATGTAATGATGAAAGAGTTGGGCTTACCTATCTTTGGCAAACACGATGCGTTAAACGATGCGATGATGAGTGCGATGATGTATGTGAAGTTGCGCAATGTGGAGAAATTGTAGGAGGTTTGGTTTTACATGTAAAGATTAAAAGAATACGATTAGTTAAATCGAATTATTTTGTGTTTTGAGCAATTCCCATGATTACATCTGAAAGAGAAGTACCGTATTCACTTTGAAGTTTTTGTCGATTTTGAAGTGTTAAAACTTTGGTCATGCGAACATCTTTTTCAATGTTATCAAGCTTTTTCAAAAAAGCTTCATCATTATCGTACAACGGCTGTAATTAATGCCAAAGCTTTGTAGATATGAAGGACTCTCCTTTAATGTGGCTTGTAAACTTTTTGCTAATGTTTCTTTAAAGGTTTGCATTTGTCCATAATGTTGAGATTGGGGGTATCCCAAATATTTCAAGGAAGCTATATCAAAGCTTATTTTTGTCTTATCATCTTTTGTAATGACAACGGGTTTATCAAAAGCGATACGAATACCAAGCTCAAACATTACATTAGGATTTTTACCGCTCACATCACAAATGACAATGTCATTTTCAAATATGTTTTTAATGATAGTAGTAGGAATGACATTTGATGCTGTATCTTCGCTAACAAGCTGAACACGAGTAAAACCACAATGTTTTCCAACATCTTCATAAAATGCTTTTAATTTCTTCCCAATGTTTTTCAGAGTACCCATCCATTGCCGAAATTGGCATGATAATGCCACATGTTAGTTGTTTATTTTCCATTCAAAGTTCCTTTTGAATCATTTCAAGTATATTTTTAAGTGGTTGAATATGATTTTGACACACCTCAAAAACAACTTTCAGCGTTTAAGTCAAAATAGTGATGACTGATGATGTCACGCATACCTGCTACTTCACTCCAAATGATTTGTGGGTAGCATAAGAGGAGTGTTTTGTTGGTTAATTTATCAAGGTTTTTAACACTTTCACCCAGTGCAATAATTTGCATACAAATGGCATCTAGCTTTTCAATGCCTTCTTCGGTGTCTAAAAAATCGTTGATGGAGTGAATGGTTAAAAAAGCGTCTCTCAATTCTTTGACACGAGAGAATCATCTGTTCAAGGATATTTTGCACAAGTTCTTTCTCAAACACGAATACCCTCTTCAAGAATAATTTTTTTAAGAAAAGGGTTCATACGCTCTCTTAATTGAACAATATCAACACGTCTGTGTAGTTTTTCTTGAATTTCGTTCATTATACGCACCAATAAAAAAGCGTCACTCTTTTCAAGTTTGACAGCGATATCGACATCGCTATTTTCATTTTCACGATTTTTAGCAAAAGAGCCAAAAAGGTAAAGCTCAGGGATATTGTATTTTTTTTTAATGTATGAGAGTGTCTTTAAAACATCTAAAGAGCCCATCGTTTAACCTTTCTTCAATTTTGAAAATTATAACACAGAAAACTAAACTCCCTTCCTAATTGCATAAAGGCAGATAACATTTTAGCGTTACATGTAAAACCAAAACCACGAGGAAATTTCCCTCGTGATAACACACTAGCGGAAGCGTTTGACCGCTTGTATCATGTTAGTAAGGGCGGCTTTGGTTTCGCTCCACCCCCTTGTTTTTAGACCACAATCAGGATTTATCCAGAGTTGCTCTTTGGGCAGTACCTCTAAAAACGCTTTGATTTGTTCGCTCATCTCTTCTACACTTGGAACACGAGGCGAGTGAATGTCATACACGCCTGGTCCAATTTGCGCTTTGTAGTGGGCTTTTTGGAACACTTTTAGGAGTTTATTGCCACTGCGTGAGGTCTCAATGGTAATAACATCCGCATCCATCGCTTCAATGGTCTCAATGATGTCATTGAAGTTACTGTAACACATATGGGTGTGAATTTGTGTCTGATCCCATGCACTGCACACGGAGGCTTTAAAGCTCTCCACTGCCCATTTTTCATAGGCTTTGATTTTTTCATCCCTTAGAGGATACCCCTCTTTAAACGCCGCCTCATCGACTTGAATGATTTTAATGTCATTGCGCTGAAGCTCATCGACCTCTTCGGCAATCGCTCGTGCGACCTCGTACGCCACCTCGCTTTTAGGCATGTCATCACGCACAAACGACCAGTTCAAAATGGTCACAGGCCCTGTGAGCATCCCTTTCATTGGCTTGTCCGTTAAGCTTTGCGCATAGACACTCCACTCGACACTTAAAGGCTTTCGTCGTCTGACATTGCCGTGTAAAAGTGGCGGCTTGACGCATCTGCTTCCATAGCTTTGTATCCATCCATTTTCGCTAAAAGCAAAACCCTCTAGGAGTTCACCAAAGTACTCGACCATGTCGTTGCGTTCAAATTCGCCATGCACTAAGACATCCAGCCCTATCTCTTCTTGAAACGCCACACATTTCTTGATAAGCTCTTTTAAAGCGTTTTCGTAGGCTACTTGACTCAGTTCTCCTTTTTTATAGGCTAAACGAAGCGCTCGTGTCTCTTTGGTTTGAGGAAACGAGCCAATCGTAGTGGTTGGAAAAAGGGGAAGATTGAGCGCTTTTTGTTGAATAAGCGCACGGATACCATAAGGGGAGCGCTTCGCAAAGTGGTTGGTATGCGCTTGAATGGTGGGTTTTTCTATTGCTTCGTTTTGTGCTGGTTTTTCTTTGTTTTCCCAGAGTGTTTGAAGCGTTTGAAGCTCGTTTAATTTTTCAAGTGCAAAGCTCAGTTTTTCTTTTACATGTAAAGGGAGTTTTTGCTCAAACGTGGTGGAATAAGGCACATGAAGCAGTGAGCACGAGGTGCTTAAAATCAGCCTCTCTTCGCCAATCACAGCGGTGATTTTTTCCAAAAGTTCATAGGATTTTGAGGCATTGTTTTTCCAAACATTGCGCCCATCAATGAGCCCAGCAATGAGCACTTTATCGTTTACATGTAAAAGTGCTTCAAGGTTTTCTACCCCATACACAAAATCAAGTCCAATTCCCCAAATAGGGCACTTTCCTAAGACAACAACCGCTTCATTGGCTCTATCAAAATAGCTCACGACGGCGATTTTTAGTTTAGGTGAAATGGTGCCTAATTTCTCATAAGCGATTTTAAGAAGCGTGTAAAATTTTGGCTCTAAACTTTTGGCAAACAACGGCTCATCAAACTGAACAATAATGCCATCTCCTAGCGCTTCAATGCTCTTAAGCACACTTGCATACGCTTCCAAAAGAGCGTCAAAAAGCACAAAGGCATCTGTGTTATCAATGGTTTTAGAAAGCGCTAAAAAGGTAATGGGTCCAATGAGGTTAATCTTTGGCGTAATACCCAGCGCTTTGGCTTCACCAAATTCTTCGATGATTTTACTCGTATTGACACTAAAACGGGTCTGTGCGTGCAGTTCGGGGACAATGTAGTGGTAGTTGGTGTTAAACCATTTGGTCATCTCCATTGCAGAGCGACTCTCATCGCCTCTTGCCATCGCAAAATAGCGTTTGGTTGCATCTTCAATGCCTACAAATCGCTCAGGAATCGCTCCTAAAAGGCTGATCATATCTAACATTAAATCGTAATAGCTAAAGTCATTGCACGAAATTACATCAATGCCGTGCGCTTTTTGGTATTCAAAGTGGCGTGCTCGAAGCTCTTTGGCAACGTCTTGAAGGGTTGAAAACTCCGATTTTCCTGCCCAGTAGGCTTCAAGAGCAAATTTTAACTCACGCTTCTCTCCGATGCGTGGAAATCCTGTTACATAGGTTTTTAACATCTTTTTATTCCTTATCATTTTCATTTTTTAATTCAGTAAGTGTGTTATAAAAATAAATGAAGTGGAGGATGAATACCTGTGCGACGAAAGCTAAAATAGCGGCAAGAGCAGTTACATTTACGGCGTTTTTTGGCGTGTTTTATGGCGGAGTGGGCACGTGAGGCAAATAAACGACTGCATCGACACACACGAGGGCGGTAGTGAAAAAGGGTCGAAAAAAGGGAAAGAAGAAGCGGTGGTGGGTCATCTTCGTGAAGCTCTTTTTCATTCTCTTCACAAAAAAGGTGTGTGGTATGAATCAGGCGTGCGTGTTGGCGTTTGGTTTTAACTTCACTGGTAGAAGCTTGAATGGCTGATAATGAAAAGTAGCCTTTTTTGCCAAAGCCACGAGGTAGACGCACGAAAATCCTTTGTAAAATGTGCGGGCATTATAGCACAACGCTTTTACATGTAAAAAAAATATTTACCAATTTGCGTTAGAATAGTCCTATTATTTTGAAAAAGGAATGAAAATGGAAGTTGTCAAAACCGTTGTATTATTGACTCTCATGACACTGTTGTTTGTTTGGGTTGGTGGTATTATGGGAGGGACTCAAGGGATGCTTATTGCCCTTGTGATGGCAGGTGTGATGAATTTTGTGAGTTATTTTTACTCTGATACCCTGGTGCTTCGTCATTACCATGCCGTTGAAGTAAGCCCCAAAGAAGCGAAGGGCTTATTTGAAATTGTTCAGAAGTTAGCCAATAGAGCGGCTATTCCCATGCCAAAGGTTTATATTATTCCTGATCACACCCCGAATGCGTTTGCCACAGGACGAAATCCTCAAAATGCCGCTGTTGCGGTGACGGAGGGTTTGTTAGAACTTTTAGATGAAAATGAAGTCGAAGCGGTGTTAGCACATGAGTTAAGCCATGTAAGACACTATGATATTTTAGTGGGAACCATTGCAGCAACCATTGCAGGTGCGATTGCTATGATTGCCAATATGCTCCAATTTGGCGCCATGTTTGGAGGCGATAGAGAGAACCGTCCTAACCCCATTTTGATGTTAGTCTTATCTTTAGTCTTACCTCTAGCCGCTGCGGTGATTCAAATGGCGATTAGTCGAAACCGTGAGTACATGGCAGATGAGGGAGCAGCACGCTTAACACGCCATCCTGAGTGGTTGCAAAGTGCTCTCTCCAAGCTCTCAAGCTACAACAAGCGAGGCATGGTGCACGAAGCAACGACTGAGAGTGCGCATATGTTTATTATCAACCCTTTTGCAGGGAAAAATATCTCTTTTGCGTCACTCTTTTCTACCCATCCCTCAACGGAAGATAGAATTGCAAGGTTAGAAGCATTAAAGTCACAGATTCGTTAAGAAGAGGCAAAGAGCCTCTTTCTTATTTGATATGCAGTAAGGTCTCCAAATAATCATACCCTTCTTCCCATATGCCCAAATCACTCTCGCTGTTCATATGTCCTCGTTTTCCCAAATCAACCAGTCGGCTTCCCCACGCTTTAGCTAAGCGTTGAACATGTGGAAAGGTCGCATAAGGGTCGTTTGTACTCGCTAGGACAGTAGAGGGAAAATCCAATGGCGTCATCGGTATCTCTTCAAATCCTTGAGCCGATTTTGGGAAAATAGGTTCTTCTGGATTGGGTGGAGCAACTAGCAATGCCCCTTTAATTTTGGTATGTGTACGACTGGCCCACTTAGCGACGACTAAACAGCCTAAACTGTGTGCCACAAGGACAACAGGGGAATGACACTGTTGAAGGGTTGCTTCAAGCTGTTCTACCCACTCGGTAGCATTGGGATGCTCCCAATCTTTTTGCATGACACGGTAAAAGTCAGGGTGCGCTTTTTCCCAGTATGTTTGCCAATGTTTCTCATCAGAATTTTGATAGCCTGGGAGTATCAGCACAGAAGGATTCATACGAATGTTTGTTAGTTTAACTGTTTTTAACATAATAAGATAGCCTATGTTCGGTATGTTTGGTAAAGTAATGGTTCTCTGGAATGATATCCGCATGTCCTAAAAAGAGTTTCCCTTGAGGTTTAAGCAAGGAAGAGAAACGCTCAATCGTTTTAAGTCTAAAGGTATCATCAAAATAAATCAGCATATTGCGTGAGAAAATAATATCAAAGTTTCCTAATGAGAGGAAATCACCCTCGAAAATATTGACTTTACGAAACGAGATAGAGGTAAAATACTCTTTTTTAGCACTGTAAAATCGTTCATCTTTTAAAAAAATATTTCTCTTTAAGACGCTCTTCTAATTTATGCAAGGAACGCTCTGAAAAGAGTCCACGCTGCGCTTTTTCAATCGCTTCAGAGTTAATGTCAATGCCTGTGATAGAAAAGGAGTAGGAGTCTCTTTTTTTCTCTTGTAACATCATAGACAAAGAGTAAACCTCTTCACCTGTGGCACACGGGGCACACAGAATTTTGACATTTGGAATTTGAAGTGCAAATTCAACTGCAAGATTGAGTTGAGACTCCTCACGGTAAAAATAGGTCTCATTGACCGTTACTAAGTCAATCAAATCTTGTCTCAGTTTTGTATCGTGTTGTAAAGCTTCAAAGAGTTTTCGAAAACTGTAAATCTCTTTGCGTTCACAAAAAAGTTTCAGTTTTTGTTTCGATGACACTGTTTTTGGAGAAAAGGTCTACACCAATTTCACGCTTAATATAATGCAAAACATCATGAAGCCCAAAAGGGTTAAACTCTGAGGAGGGTTTTTTTCTTGGGTGAGCGATATTTCAGGCTCTTTTTTTCTGTTCCAAAACCACATTAGGAGACTCCAAATAATTTAATGGCATCAATAATCTGTTCTAACGGCATAGAGGCAATATTAGGATTAATCTCTACTGCACGTTTTGGCATACCGTATACTATAGCACTTTCTTCGCTTTCTGCAATACATTTTGCCCCATGTTTTTGCAATTCACTCAGACCATTGGCACCATCATGCCCAATACCCGTGAGTAAAACCGCCATAACATCAGTATCTTTTAAGCATTCAAGGGCAGAGGAAAATAGGGTGTCAATGCTAGGGTTATAAGGAGTTTCTCCTTCACTAATAGGCTCAATTTTTGGGCTAAAATCGCCTCGTTTAAGATGGCAATTTTGCGGACAAATATAAACACTCGCTGGCTGAAGGCTCATTTTTTTATCAACACCGTGTACCGCAAAAGAGAGTTCATTTTGAAATTGACTAATAAAACTAGGAATAAACATACTGTTCATATGTTGAGCAATCACAATACTAGCATTAAAAGAATCAGGAATAGAAGCTAAAATTCTTTTAAGATGACCAGGGCCTCCTGTGGAAGCCCCAATCAAGATAATTTTTGGTTTCATAAATCCCACACTTATTGTTTATTTTCTTCAAGCATCCAGTAGAGATTCATTCTAACCCCAGCGCCACTTGCCCCACATTGGTTATAGCCCCATGATTTTTCAATATAGGCAGGCCCTGCGATATCAAGGTGTAACCATTTCTCTTTATTCTCTTCTTCGATAAAATTATCCAAAAAGAGTCCCGCTGTAATCGCTCCACCGTAACGGCTTGAGCTAATGTTCGACATATCAGCCACAGAGCTTTTCAGCAATTTTTTAAGGTATTTGTTAAACGGAAGGGTGCCACTCAGCTCACCACTTTTACTAGCTGCTTTTTGCATAGCATGTTTAAGTTCACTGCTGTGTCCCATAATTCCTGTGGTGTATTCACCAAGTGCTACCACGCATGCACCTGTGAGTGTTGCCATATCTATGAGCAAATCAGGTTTAAGTTCTTGCGCATAACATAAACAATCCGCTAAGACCAAACGTCCTTCAGCGTCGGTGTTGCGTACTTCTATGGTTTTGCCATTTTTAGCGACTAAAACATCATCAGGTTTATAGGCATCGCCTCCAATCATATTTTCTGTAGCGCCTACAATGGCGTGAATTTCATAAGGAAGCTCTAGAATTGCCGCCGCTTTAAAAATAGCCATAACCGCAGCGCCACCACTTTTATCCGCTTTCATCGTGACCATATGCTCACTAGGCTTTAGACTAAGTCCACCGCTATCGTACGTAAGACCTTTTCCCACATAGACAAGGCGTTTTTTTTACCTCTTTTGGGGCATATGTTAAATGAATAAGGCGTGGAGGATGGACACTTGCACGATTCACCGCTAAGAAGGCATTCATTCCTTGTTCTTGTAAAAAGTGCTCATCCATGACTTTACATGTAACGTTTGGAAGAGAGCTGAGTGTTTGTGCAACCTCTGCTAGTGCCATAGGTGTCATGTCATGAGGCGTGGTATTGACAATATCTTTAGCGAAATTGGTTGCATCTGCAATGGCTGTTGCTATTTTAAGGGATTCTTGTGCACTTTGCATTGAGATATTACTGTTACTATAATCATCTAAACAAATCAAAACTTTTTCAATATTTAAAGGTTCTTTTTTACTTTTTATATTTTATCAAAGCTATAGCTTCCAAGAATAAATCCCTCAATGAGAGCCATAAAACTCATTTTAGGACATTCATTTGAATAGGTACCAATACGGAGGGTTTTAAAGGTTGTCTTTTGGAGACTCTCTAAAGTTTTAGCTGTAGCTAGTCTTATCTCATCTGCCTCTAAAGAGTCACATCCGACATAAAGAGTGCGATTGTTTGGAATGAAAAGAGTTTCTTCGCTCTCACCTTTAAATCCTAAGAGCTCTAAGCTCTCTTTATCTTCAATCCATAGATGAGACATATCTTTTTTAACAACAAATACGACTTTAACGTCAGCTTCTGTTTGATGTAACGGTTGATTTAAAATTTCAAATTTCATGTTTTTCCTTAAATTTCTTATCAGTCACTTGATGAAAATAGTACGAGATACCACCACCAATAATAGCAGCCAGTGGTAGAGCAAGATACCAATGTTCTTTTGCCCAATGAATCACAATTAAAATCTCTTGACCAAAATACCATGTAGGGATAATCGTAAGAGATGCCCATACCCATGCCGAGATGAGATTAATTAAGGCAAACATTTTACCACTGTATCGAGTCAGTCCTATAGAAATAGGAATGACAGTTCGTAAGCCATACAAATAGCGTTGAATAAAAATAATAGGCCATCCATGGCGTTTTAAAAGAAGATGCGCAAGCGCTAATTTTCGACGTTGTCCATGTAGTTTTTTGTGCACCCAGACTTTGTTAAATCGCCCAATATAAAAATAGACTTGATCTCCCGCAAAACCACCTAGCCCTGCTACGAAAATTGCAATAAAAAGGTTCATATCACCTGTATGGGTTAAAAGGCCTGCCATTACAAGCCCCATTTCACCCTCTAGCATTCCCCAAAAGAAGAGAATGATATAGCCATACTCTTTCATTAAATAAATAAATTTATTTTCCAAACCTTGAACGGGTGCGAAATAGAGAAAATAACCCAAAGTTGAAAGTAAAAGAGTCATAAAAAGAGCAAATAATTTTCCAGAATGTTTATTAAAAAACTCTATCATGACCTTATCCTATATTCAGAATAGATTTTGCTTGCACCATATCCTTATCACCACGTCCTGAAAGGTTGACGATGATGACCTTGTTTTTAATATCCTCTTTTGCCATTTTTTTCAAATATGCAATGGCGTGAGCACTTTCAAATGCAGGAATAATTCCTTCTTTGCGACTGAGCCAGACAAATGCATCCAATGCTTCTTGATCTGTAACGTTGTCATATTTAGCAATACCTAACTCTTTTAAATAAGCGTGCTCTGGTCCAATGCCTGGATAATCAAGCCCTGCAGAAATAGAGTGCGCTTCTAAAACTTGCCCATCCTCATCTTGCAATAAATAGCTCATCTGCCCATGAAGCACACCAGGGCTTCCTTTGGCGAGAGAACAGCCATGTTTATCCGTATCAATGCCAAGCCCGCCTGCTTCAATGCCAATACATGAAACGCCTTCTTCCCCTAAAAAGTGATTGAAGATTCCCATAGCATTGCTTCCCCCGCCAATACACGCAATGACATAATCAGGCAAACGCTTCTCTTTGACTAAAATCTGCGCTTTGGCTTCATAACCAATGACTGCTTGAAAATCTCGTACCATCATCGGGTAAGGGTGAGGACCTGCTACGGTACCGATAATATAAAAAGTGTCTCTTGCATGGGTGACCCAGTAGCGAATGGCATCGTTCATTGCATCTTTTAAAGTACGACTTCCGCTTTTAACCGCATGCACTTTAGCACCCATCAGTTTCATTCTAAAGACATTGAGTTCTTGACGTTCTACATCTTTTTCACCCATAAATATCTCACACTCTAAGCCCAAAAGTGCTGCAACGGTAGCTGTTGCAACGCCATGCTGTCCTGCTCCCGTTTCAGCAATAACACGTTTTTTACCCATTTTTTTTGCAATCAAGCCTTGCACAATAGTATTATTGATTTTATGGGCACCGGTGTGGTTTAAATCTTCACGTTTAAGATAGACTTTTGCGCCGACCTCTTGTGAAATATTTTTTGCAAAGTAAAGAGGAGAGGGGCGTCCGACATACTCTTTAAAATAATAATCTACTTCAGCCCAAAAATTTTCACTAAAACGCAGACTTTGGTACTCTTTTTCAAGTTCTAGTAAAACAGGCATCAATGTTTCAGGAACATATCTGCCACCAAAAATACCAAAGTGTCCGTTACTATCAGGGTCGAATTTTGAGCTTCTTGGAATATACATTATAAAACCTCTAAGACAGAATAAACAGGGGTCGTCTTTTTTAATATCAAGATCCCCTTGTAGAAAAGTAAGATTGATAATAAAACATGCTTCAATACAGTGAGCACCTGCTTTATTAATCAGTTTGACTGCCGCAGTAGCGGTACCTCCTGTGGCAATTAAATCATCTATCAATAAAACATTCGGTTTAGCTGTTTTCACACTTGAAAAAGCATCAATATGAATGGCGACTTCATCAACACCGTATTCTAAAGAATATTTTTCGCTAATGGTTGTATAGGGGAGTTTCCCTGGTTTTCGAATAGGCACAAAACGTTTACGAAGACGTGCAGCAAGAGCGGCTCCAAAGATAAAACCACGACTTTCTATACCGGCAATGTAATCTATCTCTTTGTTCTCATAGCGTGAACTAAGATGGTCTAATAAAAGATTAAATGCTTTTTCATCGCCTAAAAGGGTTGTAATATCTTTAAAAATAATGCCAGGTTTTGGGAAGTCTTCAACGTTACGAATAGAATTTAAAAGGTATGTTTTATCAGCCTCATTTAAATGATTCATAGTATAGCCTTTATGATTTGAAAATAAAAATTTTTAGAAGAAGAAACAAGACGAGTAAAACAGCAAAAGCACTCAATGAAACCGTCTCAATGCTCATTACAACAATGCCTCAATCTTTCCTTCTAGCTCTTTAATATGTTGGCGAAGTTTATCGCCTTCCATACGGTATTGACTGTTACGAGTACGAAGCGATTTAAGATCATTTTTTACTTTTTTAAGCTCGTCAGTAAGTATATCAATATTGCCAAGAGAGCGTTGCAATTGGACTTGATATTTTCGAATGACAATTTCAGCATCATTGAGGGTTTGTTTCACAACAATATTGCTACGTTTTTCTTTGCGAAGAAGCGTTTTAAAGTAAAAAACCATAACCAGCAAATAAACACAAGCGGAAAAAAGTACCGTTGTTAAAACCCATTCAAGTGCCATGATTACAGCTCTATTTTCGAAACTCTCTGCGCATGTCTGCCACCCTCAAAAGAGGTATTACACCATGCATCTATCATTGACTCAATGACCCCTAATCCCACAATACGCTGTCCAAAACAAAGCACATTTGCATCATTGTGTGCACGTGCCATTTGTGCGGTATAGGCATCATGACACAATGCGGCTCGAATGCCCACATGTTTATTGGCACTTAAGCTCATACCAATGCCTGAGCCACAAATGAGAATCCCCTGTGTGCCTTCATGCTCTAATACTTCAAGGCAGAGTCTGTGTGCAAAATCAGGATAGTCTACTCTTTCATCATTAAAAGGTCCTAAATCTATTACTTCATGCCCTAAATGTTCAAGCATAGCAATAACATCAGGTTTAATAGCAATCCCTGCATGATCTGTTGCAATAAAAAACTTCACAAAATGTCCTTTAAATTACGAATTAAGGGAGATTATAGCACAAGGATTATTATAAATTCCAAAAAAGAGGCTTGGGTGTAAGCCTCTTAATATAACCATCCAATGACATAGCGAATAGGCATAAAAAAGTAATTTGAAAGGGGTGTCGCAATGAAAAGAATGAGAATTACCATACCATAACGTTCGATAGATTCATAAAAACGAACCACACTATCCCAGCCTAAAATAATGGCAAGATAAGTAAGAGCATGTGAGCCATCTAATGGAGGGATTGGGTAGAGGTTGAAAATACCTAAAACGACATTGTAGATGAGTGTTTGTGTCAAGAAGTAGAGGAAAAAGTAACTCAAGTAGTCGTTAATTTCGCCTTGAAAAATAGTGAGAAGCAATGCGGCACCAAGAGCAAGGGTAAAGTTGTATGCAATGCCTGCTAAAGAGACATGAATGGCTGCTTTATAACCACCGTTGCGAATGACAGTTGGAATAAAAATGGGAACAGGCTTTGCCCACCCAAACATAAAAGGAGCACCACTAAAGAAAAGAACAGCAGGAACAATAATGGTGCCCACTAAGTCAACATGCACCAAAGGATTAATACTCAAACGTCCTTGTGAACGTGCGGTATTATCCCCATAACGGTATGCGACATATCCGTGCATAATTTCATGCCCAATAATCGCTACCATTAAAGCTAAAATAGTAGCAATGATTTTGAGTAAAGAGAGTGTTTCCATTAGAAAAACTGCTTATCGTACTGCATGGAGTCAATAAAACGACCCATGCGATTCCATCTTATTTTATAGTCATCATCCCATGAAAAATAGACAAACCATGGTTTACCTACAATGAGGCTATAAGGAACACTACCCCAAAAACGGCTATCATTAGAGTGGTCACGGTTATCACCCATCATAAAAAAGTTATCTTTTTCTACTTTGGTATAAAAAGCATTAAAGGCTAACCCTGTTACAGGAGGCAACTCTTCAACAAGAGCGGGTTTCATTGCCAATTGATTGGCACCTAAATGGAGTGTCATTTGTTCAAATAATGCAACATTTTCATCGTATCCAATGCCGTGAAATTTTTCCATGTAAGGGTTGTTCACCCACAGTTTTCCCGCAATAGTGACAATTTTTTCTGCGGGGTAATTGGCTTTAATGTACTCATTGCCCTCTGCAAAGTGAATATAGAGATTTTTTTCTTGATACAAAATCTCATCATTTTCTGTGGCAACACAGCGCTTGACATAATGAATTTTTTCATCTTTGGGGTAACGAAAAACCACAATATCCCCACGTTTAGGTCTTTCGCCCTCAAGAAGATGCCCATTATTATTAAAATCAGGCAATACGGGAATTTCAAGCCATGGAAGATGAGGTGTTGGAATGCCATAGGAAAACTTTTTAACAAAAAGATGATCACCAATAAGTAAGGTTCTTTTCATAGAACCACTCGGAATGACAAAGGCTTGTGCGATAAAAAAGATAACAAACAGAACAATAATCAGTGTGCCTGTCCAGCTATTTGAAAAGTGATAAAAACGGTTAAGTAAGTTTTTCATATCTGTCCTATACCAAGCGATTGTGCGCTGCTTTGATGGTGTTTTCCAACAGCATCGCAATCGTCATAGGTCCTACACCTCCTGGTACAGGCGTAATATAAGTGCATTTAGGTGCGACACCCTCATAATCAACATCCCCAACAATGCGGCCTTCAGCGGTTTTATTAATGCCAATATCCACCACAATCGCCCCTTCTTTCACCATATCTTCGGTAATGAGGTTTTGTTTACCCACCCCCACAATGACAAGGTCGGCTTTTTTCGTGTGCTCTTTTAAATCTTTGGTAAAAATGTGGCAAATATCCACCGTTGAGCCTGCATTTAAGAGTAGATTCATCATGGGTTTACCCACAATGTTACTTGCTCCCACCACGCACGCATCTAAGCCTTTAACATCAATGTTATAGTGTGAAAGTAGACGCATAACACCCAAAGGTGTGCAAGGAACAAAACCATCAAGTCCTGCCACTAAACGACCTACATTGAAAGGATGAAAACCATCGACATCTTTTTTGGGGTCAATCGCCTCAATAATTTTAGTCGTATCAATGTGTTTTGGAAGGGGAAGTTGCACTAAAACGCCATCGATATTTGGGTTGTTGTTAATCATGGTAATGGTTTCTAGGATTTTTTCTTGCGAAATAGTACTGGGCATTTTGTGAATGATGGAGTAAATACCCGCAACATCACACGCTTTTTCCTTCATTTTGACATAGGTTTGGCTCGCTGCGTCATCGCCCACTAAAATTACCGCAAGACCTGGTGTAATACCACTTAAACCTAAAACGTCACTTTGTTTTTTAAGTTCAATTTTGATTGTATCTGAGAGTGCTTTACCATCAAGGATTTGCATTCAAACATCCTTTAAATTCATTTTTGGTACTATACCCAATACATGAATAAAGAGAGGATAAAGTAGTTT
>JAJOKG010000047.1 GCA_021206415.1 Sulfurospirillum sp.
CAGTACTGTGTGCCACAAGGTTAAGTTTTTTGCCTGTGGGAATAATGGTAAACGTCACTTCTGCTTGTCCTTTTTTATCTTGACCAACCGAGTGTTCCTGAGATAAAATCGGCTCTGACTAAAAGAGTTTCTGCATTATAAAGTTGTACATTGGCAATGTAGTGGTCAAAATCATCAGGATGTGAATAAGCATTGCCTACTTTGATCGTGACTTTAAACGGCTCATTTTGCTTTGCCGTTGGCTCACAGCGATAAGGGTGAGTGTCTATCAATATAATCTTTTTTTGCTTCTCTCTCAACAGTGTCAATATCAACATAACGATTGATTTTGGCATTTTAACTCCTTGTGTATCTTTTTAATTTTGAAAATGATACAAAAAAAGTCGCACACAAGGAGATAAAGAATAAGATTAAATGACTCTGATTTATAAAAAATTAAGGGAGGCAGAAATTTCTGCTCCCTTTGAAAGGTTAAATAAGGCTAATGGCTACCTTGTGTTGATGCAGTCCGATACTTTTTTTATCGGTATTTCCCAATGCAAGCAAAAGCAGTTCAGGTAAGCTTAAAACACCAAGTCCAATCTCACGACCTGCTACTTTCTCAAGCTCTTTTTGATAAAAATCGAACATCACAAAACTACGTGCATCATTGATAAGCACAAAATCTGCTGCATTATCAAACATATCAAGCATAGCACGTGAGGCGAGCTTTTTCGCCAAAAGAGGTGAAGCGTAAAGCACTTCATACCCATCACTCTCATAGGTACTTGCGTGAGGAATGGTTTTAAGTTGCACACTGTTGAGTACTTTTGTTAGTGACTCTTCTTTTGTGTATTTTCTAGCACGACACGCATTGGTTCCTCTAAACAAAGCGGCTTGAAAGTTTGAAAAAGGGTGTTTAAGTAGGCTTGTTAGTTTTTCTACACCTATTTCTTCACTTAAAAGGGATTCTAACAAAACCACATTAACGTCAAGATTAAGGGTAAGGTTTTGTTTTTTCAAACGCTGTGCAATCTCTTTTTGGAGGCTTTCGTCATTTTCAAGAATATCTTTGCTGTGCGCATGCGAGATAAAAGAACTTTGCTCAATGCAGAGAATATCACGTTTTTCATTGGCTGCTAGAGTAAGATTGTAAGCGTAGTGTTCTAAAAATTTAACTTTCTCTAAGCCCATATATTCAGAACCCACATCAGCTTTTGCTCCCTTAAAAGAGATGGCATCAATGTTTAAAAACTCTATGAGTTTTTGAGCAGATTGGAGCATAGGTGCTGTTTTTTCATGCTCAATGAGTGTATCAAAAAGAAAATAGTGTTTCATGCCTGTTCCTTACAAAACATCAAGACGATGTGAAAATTTTTCAACAAGAGTAGAGGCAAAAGGGGAGTGTTTCATGACTTCGTTTTTAAGTTCCATAATTTTTCTTTCAACCTCCGCTCCACAGGGATAAATTTTCTTACACAGCTTTACATGTAAAAAGAGTCCGTTGTTTTCATTAGCAACAATTTTAAGGATATGGTCTTTTTGTTCAGGATGTTTTTGAAGCATATCGTAGGCAAAAGCAAAGAGGGCATCGCCGTGATAATTTTCTTCAAAATCAAGGACAGGTGAAGCGTAATGGTAGAGGATATAACTCTCAAAAAGCACTCTATCTTTGCCATCGACATAAGCATCTAAGAGGTCAAATTTTTGGTAAAAATCATCCGTATTAATCACTAAATCGTTTATGACGCGTTTGGTACTTAGAGGCTCTAGGGTTAAGTTTTTACCAAGACGCTCTACAATGCCTTCAATGGATTCATGGCTAAACAAAGCTTTGCCATTGATTTTTAGGGCAGAAAATTCATCTTTTGGATATTCAAAACTTCCATCTTCTGCGTGAATAAGTGCTAGAAGGTCGTTGATGCATTTGCTTTTATCTATCGTGATAAAATGTTTTTTATAGTAGGGTAAAAAATCCGTTTTAGCGTTAAAGCGAAAGACGCTAAGTTCGAGTTTACACTCCATTTCAAGGACTCCTTTTTAATGTATTGATTTATAGTAGCGCAAGATTACTTGCAAAAATCTGTTAAGTTCAAAGTACTTTATGCCTAATGCCTTCTTAATGGCAAACATCATACAATAGAGCACTTTAGTAAGCGAGGCAGTATGTCAAAAGAGGCGTTTTTTTATTTCACACTTTAGAAGTAAACAGATTGGCGATGATGGGGCAATTCTTGGAAACTATGTCTATTCTAAAGACCTTTTTTGCGAGGATATCCACTTTAAACGTGCATGGATGAGTTTAGGGCAAATTGCTCAAAAAAGCATGTTAGTGAATCTCTCTGATGCGATTGCGATGAATGCAAAACCACGCTATGCGCTCATTGGAGTGGTGCTTCCTAAACAATTTAGCCATGCAGAACTTACTGCACTTGCGAGTGGTTTTGAAGCTGTGGCAAAGCGTTATGGTGTTGAAATTATTGGGGGCGATACCACCGCGGGTGAAAAAGTGATGATTTCCATTACGATTGTCTCCACACTTCAGGGAAAAGCTTTGGAGCGAAAAAATGCTAAAGTGGGTGATTTGGTAGCATATACAGGCAACCTTGGGCACTCGTATAAAGGACTCACTCGGCTTTTACGAGGAGGCTCTCTCTCAAAAAAAGCACGCTTTATCACACCGACACTCAACGCCAACTTTGTCTATAAAAGTGCCAAATACCTAAGCGCTGGTATGGATATCTCCGATGGACTCTCCAAGGATCTCTCACGGCTTTTAAAAGAGAGTGGCAATGTCGGTTTACATGTAAAGAAAAAACTCCCTAAACGCCTTTTGTGCAGTGGTGAGGAATACGAGATGCTTTTTTAGTTTTCATCCTCGCCATAAAAGCACATTTTACGTCTGGCACAGCAGACACGAACAAAGATTAGTATCATCGGTAAAGTAGCCCGAAAACGTTACCGATGCATCTGTAAAGAACACCATTTTTAACCATTTTAAGGACAACCATGACACGACAATTTTTCCTCACCCATTCGCCCATTAACGCTACGTTTACGAAAAACAGCAGTGATTTTGTGGTGAATGAAATCCCCCTTTATCCATTTAGTGGAGAGGGCGAGCATCTCGTTTTACATGTAAGAAAAAAAGATATGACCACATGGGATATGCTTCAGTATTTAAGCGAAGTGAGTGGCTGTAAAGTGCGCGATTTTGGCTATGCGGGACTTAAAGATAAAGAGGGCATGACCACACAGTACATCTCCTTACATAAAAGTTTTGAAGCAAAGCTTGCCAACTTTTCCCATGAAAAAATTAAGATTTTAGAGAAAACCTACCACAACAATAAAATTCGACACAGGACACTTAAAAGGCAACCGCTTTTTTGTACGTCTTAAAAAAGTCAGCCACATTGATGCGAAAAAACTTCAAGATGGGCTTAAGAAAAATTGCTAAAGAGGGCTTTCCAAACTTTTTTTGGCTACCAGCGTTTTGGTATTGATGGCGATAATTACCTCAAAGGCAAAGCGATTTTAGAGGGCAGTCGTAAAGAGCGAAATCCGAAGATGAAAGAGTTTTTATTAATGCGTATCAGAGTTATTTGTTCAATAATTGGCTCTCAAAACGCATCGAAATTAGCCGTTTGATTGAAGAGTTTAGTGTGAGTGATGGGGCCAGGGCAACGAATTTATCCAAAGAGATGGCAGAAGCGCTTAAAAAACAACCCCAATTTTTCAAGATGATGCATGGCGATGTCTTACACCACTACCCAGCGGGAAAAGCTTTTGTGTGTGAAAATGTAGAGGAAGAACTCCCCCGCTTTTTAGAGCGAGGCATTAGCATTGCTGGTTGGTTAGTGGGTGGAAAAAACATCAAAGCCGAACATGAAGCGGGTGTGATTGAGCAAGAGATGTTCAAAGAGAGCGAGCCATTTTTAGACAAAATCAACGGAAGCCGTCGTTTTGCATGGAGTTTTGCCGAAGAGGTGGAGGGGAACTACAAAGAAGAAGAGGCATGGTTTGAGATGCACTTTTCACTTCCTAAAGGCTCTTACGCGACAGTGATAATAGAAGAACTTATCAAAAGCAGTCTCTAATATAGACTGCTTTCTTACATGTAAAACTACCCAAAATCTCCTTTCAAAATCTCACTTTAAATCCCAACTATAGTTGATAAACTTCAGGTTGATATAAAATTTTAAGGAGATTTACCATGAGTCAAGAGAAAATGTCACGAAGAGATGCTCTTAAATGGGGGTGTTTTAGGTACAGGTGCTGCAATGGTGTCAGGAACGCAATTAATGGCAGCAACTCCAACAGAAAAAGAAGTTAAATTTGATGAAGAGTATGATGTTATTGTTATTGGTTCTGGTTTTGCAGGACTTGCAGCAGCTGCTAAAGCGGCACAGAGAGGTTTAAAGGTTTTAATTTTAGAGAAAATGGGACGTGTGGGTGGCAACTCGGTAATTAATGGTGGTGGTATTGCTGTTGCAGACAGTAAAGCGCAAAAAAAAATACAACGTTAAAGATTCTAAAGAGCTTTTTATTAAAGATTGTCTAAAGGCGGGACTTGGAATTAATCACGTGGAATTGCTTGAAACGATTGCAAATCGTGTGAATGAAGCGTTTGATTTTTCCGTAACATGTGGCGCTGAGTATCGAGATGTTCCTCCTGTTTGGTTTGGTGGACACTCCGTCGCACGTACGTATGTGACGAAAAATATGACAGGAGCGGATATTATTCACCCCATGGCAGCATTTGTTGAGAAGCTTCCTGGGTGCAAATTACTCACACGCACAAAAATGGATGATTTTGTGATGAGTGAGGATGGAATGTCTGTAGTGGGTGTGAGCGCACGTATTAATTACCGTTTTGATAGTAAACTTTTAAGTGATGATATAGAAAATAAAACAGGTGAGAAAAAAGTGTATCGTGCCAAAAAAGGTGTTATTCTAGCCAGTGGTGGTTTTTGTGCGGATAAAGTTTTCCGTAAACTTCAAGACCCAAGTTTACTTGAAGATGCCGATACCACAAACCATTTAGGAGCAACAGCAGGGGCACTTTTAAAAGCGTTTCAAATAGGTGCTCTTCCTGTGCATATTGACTGGATTCAGCAAGGCCCATGGGCAAGTCCTGATGAGAGGGGTTTTGGAACGGCTCCATTAATGAATCAAGGTTTGTTTAAATATGGGATTTGTGTAGATGTAAGAAACGGAAAACGTTTTATGAATGAATTAGCGGATAGAAAAATACGAGCGGATGCGGAGTATGTCATTTTAAAAGAAGCGCCTAAAGCGTATCCTATTTCATTTGGTACGTATAATACTTTCACTGTTGAGCTCTATCCTATTATGGAAAAAGCCTTACAATCAGGCGTTATGAAAAAGTTTGATACGCTTGATGCTCTTGCAGAACATTATAAAATTCCAGCTACTGCATTAAAAGAAACGGTAAATAAATACAATGAAGATGCAAAAAACGGTGTTGAAGATGCGTTTAAAAAGCCATCGCTTAAAGACATGAAAGGCAAAGAACCGATTGAAATGAAGGGACCTTTTTATGCGGTACGTTTAGTTCCTAAACCTCACCATACGATGGGTGGTTTGAAAATTGATACCAAAGCCCGTGTTATTTCTGCCAATACAGGAAAACCTATTTCAAATCTTTTTGCAGCAGGTGAAGTTACTGGCGGAACACATGGCGCTAGCCGTTTAGGTACTGTAGCGATTGCAGATTGTCTTGTCTTTGGAATGATAGCAGGAGAAAATGTCTAATGAAGAAAGAGAAAAAAAGCGTTTTATGTTCTTAGAGATATTTTTTATGGGCGATGAGGGTAATAAGACCTTATCGCTCTCATCTTTTTAATCAAAATGATGGGTTAGGGTGGATACCATAAAAATTTGACAAAGGAGCAAAATGAAAATATTTTTTCTTGAGCCAGACAGGGACTTTGCGCAAAATATTACAGATAAACTCAATTCAACACGCCTTCAAGTGGATATGAAAATTGTGCAAGATGAAGCAGTACTTTTTTTGGAAGAAGCACATTTGCATGAGTATGCATTATTTATTTTAAATTTGAAAAATCCAATCGATAAACGTGTTTTAAATTTAATACGAAATCGTACCAATGAAACTCCTATTTTACTCATTTTAGAAAAAGACGTGAAGCTTGAATGGTCAAAATTCTCTATTATCTCTCTTATGATGACATTATTATTAAAGATTTTTATCCTGAAGAAATTTTATTCCATATTTATAAGTTGTGCGACGTTTGAATGATAGTACTTTCGA
>JAJOKG010000165.1 GCA_021206415.1 Sulfurospirillum sp.
CAATAATTTTTTTCGAAACTCGAATTTCGAAGTTTCACTTGCAACCAACGCATCAATCTTCTCTTTTTCAGCTTTTAAAAGAGCTAATTCATTTCTAATAACAGATGTTTTTTTAAAAACCTCATTGTAGTCACTTGTTTGTTTTACTGCCTTAATACTTAATACGGAGTGATACGCAAATTGATAAGCAGGATATGCAAGACCAATAAGGATGCTACCCGCTACAACAGCGAGCATTTTTCCAGCTGGTCTGTTTTTTAAAGAGGGAGGTCTTTTATAAAGTGAAAAGTTAAGTGTATCATTTGGATTTTCGATATAACTTTGTGCTGAGAGCATCATAAGAATATGAATTTGATCGATGTACCACTCTTTTGAATTAATGGCTATACTAAAGTTAAATTCAAATGATTCTAATCCAAGATAACTTTTGCTATATTCTTCTATGCCCGAAAGTGATCCTACTTCAGAACCTAAGTAAATTTTATCAATAACATCGATATTGTACGTTCTTTTTGTAAATACCAAAACATCACTGATATATAAAAATATTTCACCAAAAAGTTGCATTAAGCTTTGTTGGTAATGATTGTTGGATGTTCTTAATCCTTCATTGGTTAAAAGTTTATAGAAATCTTCTTCATCAACTCGTTCACCCATAAGTTCACAAAATTTTTCATTAATTTCTTTTAAGGAATAATGTAGAGATTTAGAATAAAGATATTCACCGTTTTTATAAATAGCCAAAAAAGCATCTGATTTTTGAAAATAAACAAAACAATGTGTACCATCAGGATCAATAAAATTTTTATGATAGAGTGATTTTAAAAGAAAAGGTGCCGTTGTAATATAATCAATGTAACGAACTTTGTCACGAATGGGATCAAATTTTGATGTAATAATTGCATGGTCAATTAAGAAAACATTAAATGACCTATTTTTTGCATCTTTTGATTCAGTTTCCAAGTAGCTAATCATATAAGCGATAGAAGAGTCTAATGCTAATTCATCATAAACTTTTATTTCTATAGCATCTTTCAAATCACTATCAGGGATATTGCGACTAATATCAATAACTGTACTAATAACATCTCTTGTTTGCAGGTATGAAATGAAAAAAGCATCTTTATCACTTTTCTCAAGTTTATTAAGCTTTATTTCATTTTTTGAGTATACATAAGAAGCAAGAGAATTTGAATCTATTGATATGATTTCTGAACTATAACGACGACCCTCAGTCATGCCCATTTTTAAAACCTTTTAGTTTAAAAATTTCGTTCCAAAGCGAACGATTTTAACAGATTTCTTTATTCGACTATATAACCGATTTTCTTCAATATTTCTTTGTCTTGACTCCAGCCTTGTTTTACAACAACAACCAGTTTCAAAAATACACGCTTTTGCGATAACAGTTCAATAAGTTTACGCGCATGTGAGCCAATTCTTTTTATGGTTTGTCCATCTTTACCGATCACAATCCCTTTTTGACTCTTTTTATCAACAATAATGGTAGCATAAATATTATCGATTGTTTCTTTTTCATCGATTTTATCGATAATTACATCCGCAAAATAAGGTATTTCATCACTGGTGTGCTCAAAAATTGCTTCGCGAATCAGCTCTTTATAAATATCACGTAATCGCTCTGTGGTAAGGATTTCAGGGTCATAAAGGTAAGGATGCTCTGGCATGTACTTCGCAATTGTTTCCAAAAGATAGGATTGTGAGCTTCCTTTCTTGATAGAAGTGGGAATAAGTGCTACAAACCTATCTTGAAATGCTTGATATTCACTCATTTTATTAAAAAGTGCTGTTTGAGAAATATTATCTGTTTTTGTTAATAAAACCATATGAGGAATATTGGCCTTATTTAATGCTAAGAAATCAATATAATCTTGAAGCGTGTCGCTAGCGGGAGCAAGAAATAAGATGAGATCACAATCACCCATAGCTTTCATAGCTTCTTCAAGCATAAATTGATTCAAAAGGCGTTCTTGCTCGTGAATACCAGGGGTGTCAATAAAAATGATCTGCGTATTTTCATGCATGGCTATAATATTCAAGCGTTTTCGTGTTGCATTGGCTTTATGCGATACCAATGCAAGTTTTTCACCAACAAGCCAATTAAGTAAAGAGCTTTTCCCTGCATTTGGTCTACCAATAACGGCAACATACCCTGTTTTTGTTTTTTTCGTTCATTTTGCTTCTTTTTAATTATAAAATATAACGGCTACTGTCTTCATTTTCAACAATAGCATCTAGCTTTTCATGGACAAGTTCTTTCTTTACATGTAAAGTCTCACCTCTATGTTCATCGGCGGTAAAGCTGATGTCCTCTAGCACTTTTTCAATGATTGTATGAAGACGTCTTGCCCCAATATCCTCCGTTTTTTCATTGGTCATTTGGGCAATTTTTGCGATAGCTTTAATGGCATCTTCTTCAAAAATAAGTTCTACACCTTCTGTCTGCAATAAAGCCTGATATTGACGAAGCAATGAGTTTTTGGGTTGTGTTAAAATTTGGTATAAAACTTCTTCTGTTAATGAACTCAATTCTACACGTAATGGAAAACGTCCTTGAAGTTCAGGAATTAAATCACTGGGTTTGCTAAGATGAAATGCTCCCGCAGAGATAAATAAAATATGGTCTGTTTTGATACTTCCATACTTTGTATTGACATCACTTCCTTCAACGATGGGAAGCAAATCCCGTTGTACACCCTCTTTGCTTGGGTCACTTCGGTGCGATTGGGAAGCATTGACAGCGATTTTATCAATTTCATCTATAAAAATGATACCACCATTTTGTGCACGCTCTTTTGCCTCGCTTTTTACAGCTTCCATATCTAAAAGTTTTTCACTAGCTTCGATTTTAAGAGCTTCTTTGGCATCTTTAACTTTCATCTCTTTTTTGATAGGACTTTGACCTGTTCCTAAAATTTTAATGAATGATTCTTGGACTTTTATCATCTCTGGCGGGAGGGAAGAGTCTCCCAAATCAGAACCGCCTTGAGCAATTTCAATTTCAATTTTAAGCTCATCTAATTCGCCATCTCTTTAGCTTTTGGCGCATTTTTTCAAAGCTTTTTTTCATAATCTACTTTTTTCTCTTCACTGACACCTTTGGGTAAAGGAGGAAGCAACTTTTCAACAATGGTTTTTTTCTACATGTAAAGTAATGTTTTCTTGATTTTTCTCTTTATGTTCAGCTTTAACAAGATTAATGGACGCCATCATCAAATCTCGTACCATAGATTCTACATCACGCCCAACAAAGCCGACTTCTGTATATTTACTGGCTTCGACTTTAACAAAAGGGAGTGAGAGCATTTTTGCATACGTCTGGCAATTTCTGTTTTACCCACACCTGTGGAGCCAATCATTAAAATATTTTTAGGCATAACTTCTTCTGCCATATCGCCCTCAAGTTTAAGACGACGATAACGGTTACGAAGCGCTATAGCAATTGCTTTTTTTTGCATTAAATTGACCGATAATATATTCATCGAGGTATGAAACAATTTGTTTGGGTGTTAAATTCATGATTTGTTACTCTCTAAAACAAAAGTTTTAATACGATCATTCGTATAAATACACAGTTCACTGGCAATTTTAAGGCTCTCTTTAACAAGGGTTTCTTCATCCAATGTAGCATGGCGGTCTAGTGCACGAGCTGCAGAAATAGCGTAATTTCCACCACTTCCAATCGCGGCGATTTTACCATCTTCTGGCTCAACAACATCGCCTGTGCCACTTAAAATAAAGATATGTTCACAATTTAAAACAATCATCATCGCTTCTAAACGGCGTAACATTTTATCTTTTCGCCACTCTTTGGAAAACTCAATGACGGATTTGTACAAATCACCTTTTTTTTGCTCTAAAATATTTTCAAACATATCAAAAAGGTTAAACGCATCGGCCGTACTTCCTGCAAAACCCGCTAAAATCTGACCATTGTAGAGTTTACGAATTTTAGTTGCATTGTTTTTTAGAACAGTATTGCCAAAGGTTACTTGTCCATCACCGCCAATAACCGCTTTGTTTTCTCCACGACATGCAAGAATGGTGGTTGCTTCAAACATAGTATTTATTCCCCAATAATTGTGAGCGAAAGCGTCGCATGAATTCCATGACCCAATTTGATACTAATATCAAAATTGCCTGTTGTTTTAATAGCATGTTCAATTTCAACAGTTTTTTTATCAATTTCAATCGCGTGTTGTTCTTTAAGCTCGTGTGCAATTTCATCTTTAGTTACGGCACCAAATAAACTTCCATTGGCTCCTAATTTACGTTTAACTGTTAGCTTTAATTCACCCAATTGTTTTTCAATGGTTTTAAGATTCGCAATTTCTTCAGCTTCCGCAGCAGCTTTTTTACGCTGATCTGATTCATATTTTCGCATAACTTCATTGGTCGCTAGCAAAGCAAAGCCCTTACCAATTAAAAAGTTTTGACCGTAACCATCTTTAACCTCTTTAATTTCACCTTTTTTCCCAAGGTCTTTAACATCTTTAATCAATAAAACTTTCATTTTCTTTCCTTAAGAACGGATATTTTTAGGAAGTGGGGCATTTTTGACTTTTTCACCGTGATACTCAATAATACCACCACTTAAATGGGCTATTTTAGAAAATCCCATACGTTTTAAACTATGCAAAAGGTGCAATGTTCGATTAGCACTTCTGCAATAAAAGACTAATAAAGAATCATGTAACTTCTTAAGTTCATCTATGTGAAGATGAAGGGTTGATGTTGGAAGCAAAATATCAGTACCTTTTATGCTTAAAGTGGAATATTCAGGAATTTCACGAATATCAATCAGTATAAAATCTAATTTTCCTTGTGCCCTTAAACGTAGCATTACATGTAAGGATTCGGAACTCACTTCTAAGCTTTTTGTGACAGTTTGTACTAAATTCATAATTGCCTCGTCACTCCATTCATCTTCACTTGACTTTTCCATAAAAAATTATGCTTTGCCTTGCTTTTTTCTGTTTTTTCCACTAATAATAAAGCGTAATGCATTAAGTTTAATAAAACCCTCTGCATCTTTTTGATTGTAAACTTCGTCCTCTTCAAACGTACAAAATGCCTCATTGAAAAGGTTGTTGGTTTTTGAATCTCTTCCAATAACAGAAACATTGCCTTTGTAAAGTTTAAGTTTGACTGTACCATTGACACTCTCTTGTGATTTATCAATGGCCGCTTGCATCATTTCACGCTCTGGTGAGAACCAAAAACCGTTGTAGATAGTTTTGGCATAACGAGGCATAATCTCATCTTTAAAGTGTGCGGCTTCACGATCCAAAGTTATGCTTTCAATCGCTCTGTGAGCACGAAGCATAATGGTACCACCGGGTGTTTCATAACAGCCTCTACTTTTCATTCCTACAAAACGGTTTTCAACGATATCGGTACGACCAATGCCATGCTTACATCCTAGTTCATTGAGTTGTGTAAGCATATTTGCTGGAGTGAGTTTAACACCATTAAGGGCTACTGGATCACCTTTTTCATAGGTGATTTCAATCATTTCTGATTGATCAGGTGCTTTTTCAGGGCTAACTGTCCATCTCCACATATCTTCTTCTGGCTCTGCATTTGGGTTTTCAAGAACAAGTCCTTCATAGGAAATGTGAAGCAAGTTTGCATCCATAGAATAGGGTGATTTGCCTGGTTTTTTCTCAATACTGATGCCGTTTTTTTCAGCATATGCAAGCAGTTTTTCACGAGAGTTTAAATCCCATTCACGCCATGGAGCGATAATCACTAAATCAGAGTTCATGGAAAGATACCCCATCTCAAAACGGACTTGGTCATTTCCTTTACCTGTTGCACCATGACTGACCCCATCTGCACCCACCAATGCAGCAATCTCTGCTTGACGTTTAGCGATAAGTGGTCTAGCAATTGAGGTACCTAAAAGGTATTCACCCTCATAAATTGCGTTGGCTCTAAACATAGGAAATACATACTCTTTTACAAATTCTTCTTTTAAATCTTCAATAAAAATATTTTCTGGCTTGATGCCTAAAGAGAGCGCTTTTTTTGCGTGCGGGTTCTAGCTCTTCACCTTGACCGATGTCGGCAGTAAACGTAACCACTTCACATTGATACTCATCTTGGAGCCACTTTAAAATAATACTAGTATCCAATCCACCTGAATACGCTAAAACGACTTTTTTGACATTTTTTTTTCATAATACGAATCCTCATAGAATTTATAGAATAGCGTGATGGTAGCGCAACTTTTGTAAAA
>JAJOKG010000101.1 GCA_021206415.1 Sulfurospirillum sp.
GCCGCTCTGTGTTCCGTGACCGTATCCATCGCCGCAGAAACCAAAGGAATATTCAGACTAATACGTTTGGTTAACTGTGTCTTAATATCAACCTCTTTTGGGGCAAAAATCTCCGAATATTGTGGAACCAATAATACATCTTCAAATGTCAGTGCTCTTTTTCTAATTTTCATGCGTGCTTCTCCTATAACCCTAATGCTCTCTCTAAGCTCAGTGCTCCATCTAAAAGCGCTTGCTCACCGTATGCTTGACCAATCAGTTGTCCACCTACTGGTAACCCTTTACTATCAAAACCTAATGGCACAGAAATGCCTGGTAACCCTGCAAGATTGAGTGAAATGGTATAAATATCACTCAAATACATCTCTAAAGGATCCGCTTTTGAACCAAACTCAAACGCAGTTGTTGGCGTTACAGGCATAAAAATAAGCTCCGCCTCTTTAAAAATAGCCTCGTATTGCGCCTTAATAAAATGACGTGCTTTTTGTGCTTTGATGTAATACGCATCGTAATACCCACTGCTTAACACAAACGTCCCTAAAAGGATTCTTCTCTTCACCTCTTCACCAAATCCAAGGCTTCGGCTTTGAATAAACATCTCTTTGAGATTTTCATTGCTTCCACGGTTGCCATAACGCACCCCATCATAACGGCTAAGGTTTGCACTTGCCTCAGCCGTGGCAATCACATAATAGGTTGCAATGTCGTATTTGGAGTTGATGAAATTACGATAAATAATTGTATGCCCCGCTTTTTCAAGGGCTTTGATGCCTTCAAGCATTTTAGAACGCACTTCATCGCTGGCTTCATTGAGATAATTTTCAATCACTGCAATGGTCATTTTACGATCGGCATTGAGTTTATCTGCCACACTTTGATGTGCCATATTCGCACTGGTAGAGTCTTTAGGCTCATGCCCTGCGATAATGTCATATAAAATCGCCGCATCTTCGACATTTTGCGTAATGGGTCCAATCTGATCCAGTGAACTTGAATACGCCCCCAAACCATAACGACTGACTTTGCCATAAGTGGGTTTGAGTCCCACACATCCACAAAAGGCTGCTGGCTGGCGAATACTTCCACCCGTATCACTGCCAAGCGCTGCTATGGCAATACCACCTGCAACGGCAGCCGCACTACCGCCACTGCTTCCACCAGGAACACAGTTTGGATTGTGCGGGTTGAGTGTTCTTCCATAAAAAGAGGACTCTGTGGAGCTTCCCATCGCAAATTCATCCATATTGGTTCGACCAAAAGGGGCTAAACCATGGCGTAACATATTGTCAATCACGGTTGCATTATACGGAGCAACATAGCCTTGTAAGATATTAGAAGCACTGGTGACTTCCCAGCCATTGACTTGAATATTGTCTTTAATGGCAATGGGAATACCTGAGCCATACTCACTTATAGGTTTACATGTAAGTTGTTCTACATACGCACCTAAGCTTTTTTTTTGCTTCTATCTCTTTTTTCAAATCGCTTCTAAACGCTTCTATCTCTTCTTTAGGAAGTTTTAACGCCTCTTTTAAGGTTATCACTTCATATCCTTTAACTGTTTCGTTCTTCGATTCACCAAATAAACACACACACCAATCAAGGCAAAAATAGCGCCAATGGTTACAAAAATAAAACTAAGCTCCACAGGAGCACTCAAATCAACCATGAAGTGCCTCATTACATCTATGACAAAGCTCTTCTTCGCTTTTTGAGCGGTATTTCCAACAACGTGGGCATTTGCATTTCGATGCTTTTAAAATTTTAAAGCTATCGCCCGCCACTTCAAATACACCCATTTCCCCTGCTTCATCGTGTTCAATCACTTTACTCACGGTAAACCAATCTTCCGCATCAACTTTTTCTAACGCTGAAATTTTAGGTGATTTCGTTTGAAGCACTAGCTCAAGCGTGGATTTAATGACTTTTTCTTTCTTCAAGTTATCCACAATCTCAAAAAACTTCTCTCTAGCTTCTACCATATACGCTTCATCAAAATTGCTCTCAATCATTGGAAGTGCTGAGTAAACTACATCAAAAACGCTCTCTTTTTTCAAAATAGCAGGGCGTATTCCATCATCTCATCAATGGTATAGGTGAGTGTAGGCGCCATTAACGCCATCAATTTCTCAGCGATGAGTGCCATTGCACTCTGTGCAGAGAGACGAAGAGGATCATGTTTGGCGTTACAATAGAGCCTATCTTTTGAAATATCCAAATAAATACCACTCAGTTCCACAGCAATAAAGTGGTTGAGAAGCGCAAACCCTTTAGAGAACTCATACTCTCTAAAATAGCCTTCCACCTCATCAAACACCCCTTTGGCATGGGCTAAAATCCATTGATCCAACGCACCCATCTGCGAAATGGGCATCACTGTTTCAAGGTCATTCACATTTGCCAATAAAAATCGAAAGGTATTGCGGATTTTTCGGTACTGCTCGCTGATTTGTTTTAAGATATTATCGCTAATTTTCAAATCGGTGGTGTACTCACTCGTACCCACCCATAGACGTAAAATCTCAACACCGTATTGTTTCGCAACATCTGAGGGTGCTACCACATTGCCCTTAGATTTGCTCATCTTCTCACCCTTCTCATCGACGGTGAAACCATGCGTTAAAATTTTAGAATAAGGCGCAATGCCGTTATTAGCGGTACTGACTAAAAGTGAGCTTTGGAACCAACCACGATGTTGGTCACTTCCTTCCAAATACATTGTGGCAGGATAACTGCCTGAATCATACTCTGAAGATTCAAGGACAGCTTTCCACGTGCTACCACTGTCAAACCAAACATCCAAAATATCCATCACTTTTTCAAGGTTTTCTGCGTTATAACCACTGTTCTCAACCAAAAGCTCTGCAATCTCTAAATCCCACCATGCATCCGCACCTTTTTCTTCAAAAATAGTGGCGATATGCTCTACGACTTTCGTATCAAAAATCGGTTTACCTGTTGTTTTATCTCTAAAAAATGCGATAGGCACACCCCAATCTCTTTGACGGGAAATACACCAATCGGGGCGATTTTCAATCATCGAACCTAAACGATTAATGCCCGATTTTGGGTAGAAACGAACTTTTCCCAGTTCCTCCATCGCCATTTTACGAAGACTCTCACGTCCATCCACCGCTTCATCCATCGCCACAAACCACTGCTTGGTCGCACGGTAAATGATAGGCTGATGGGTTCTCCAACAAAAGGGATAAGAGTGGGTAAACTTTGAACATTTCAGCAAGTTTTTGCCCAAAAGCTCTAAAATACGCTCGTTGCATTTAAAAATATGCTCACCCACAAAACTCTCAGGATTTGGAAGCAGTCCTAAACGAGTGATAGTTTCATCGTAACACCCCCTTTCATCCACAGGCATCACGACTTCAAGCCCGTAACGAAGCCCTACTTTGTAGTCATCATCTCCATGTCCAGGAGCGGTATGAACACATCCACTTCCGCCATCCATCGTGACGTGTGAGCCTAAAATGAGTTGTGATTTTCTGCCATTGAGTGGATTGATCGCAAAGCTGTTTTCAAGCACGCTGGCTTTAAACGTTTTAACAACCTCACCCGCTATAACACCTTGCTCTAACAGTTTTACATGTAAAGGCTCTGCCACGATATAACCGTCGCTAGTAAGCACGTAATTTTCATCAGGACTAAAGGAGATACCCACATTAGCAGGCAATGTCCACGGCGTGGTTGTCCAAATAATCACGGAAGCATCTGAGCTAATCTCTAACTTCGCCTTTGCTTCATCACCGAGGGCAAATGCCACAAAGATAGAGTAATCTTCTTTATCTTCATACTCCACTTCCGCTTCAGCTAACGCACTTCTCGCTGCCCATGACCAATAAACGGGTTTGCTACGCTCAATTAAAAGTCCTTTGTCTGCGACACCACAAAGCGCTCTGTAAATATCCGCTTCAAATTTAAATTTCATTGTCATATAAGGATTGTCCCAATCGCCTATTACACCTAAGGATTTAAACTCTTCTCGCTGAATATCAATAAATTTACGTGCGTGTTCACGGCATAATTCACGAATTTTACTTTTTGGTAATGCGTCTTTTTTCTCTTTTCCGAGATTTTTTTCCACCTGCTGTTCAATAGGCAAACCATGACAATCCCAACCTGGAACATAACGCACTTTTTCACCAAAGAAGTAATGCGTTTTAATAATCACGTCTTTGAGAATTTTATTGAGGGCATGACCGATGTGAATATGCCCATTGGCATACGGAGGGCCATCGTGCAAGATAAATGACTGAGGGGCATTTTCACGATTTTGAATCATTCTAGCATAAGCGCTCTTTTCTTTGGAAAACCACTTTGCATAACGTGCAGGTTCATTTTGGGGAAGATTTCCTCGCATGGGAAAATCTGTCTGTGGAAGAAGCAAGGTCTCTTTATAGTCCATTAATAATCTCTCCTTGGAAGCTATACAGCTGTGAAAACTTTACATGTAAGCGTCTCTTAAAATGAGGCAAGTTTATCTAAAAACGATTTAAGAAGCACTTACGGTATAATGTGAAGTAGGAGTTAAGACGCTTGAAACGTGCGACACGTCCTAGAAAATACTAAAGGTTATTCTCATGAAAAGCTCTTTAATTGTAGTGGGAAAAGCATTACGCTACAATACTTCATTTTTAAATTATATTCACGCAACTGTCGTTGAGCATTTAGACTTTCCCGATCAAACCGTTTACATTGACAAAAACGATAAAGAGCTTTTTGGTGTGATTGAAGAGGCGATTGCTCGCTCTGAGGATACGCTGATTATCACCACATCTGAAAGTTTCAATCTTATCAATAAAGTCGTAGCAACCCTTGGAGAAGAGGCGTTAGAGCTTAAAGGTGGTATGCTCATTCCATCCAAAACAATTAAGTTTGAGGAAAATAGCTATCTTTTGGTACGTGAAAATAAACGCATTAATGTCATTAAAGTTGAAGAAACCCATAAACTTCCTGCCATTCTTATCGAAAATAAAAGCAATATCGCTCTTTTTTCTATTATCAACCTCGATGAAGACTCTTTAAAAATCTTTCTAGAGCCCTTAGCGCAAAATTATGAAATTAAAATCACACCTACCAGACTCATTGATGGATGGATTATAGTTGAAGCCATCTCCAGTAAATATGGCAATATGGAAAGTTTCTTTAAAGCAGCAACTTCACTGCTCCCTCACAAAATTATTCAACACCCTGATGTACTGGAATATATGATTCAAAAACTTCAAGAACATGACAAAACACTGAGCATTGCTGAGAGTTGTACAGGTGGACTTATTGCTTCACTGTTTACAAAGCATGCTGGTGTCTCAGCCATCTTTAAAGGGGGACTCGTCAGCTATGCCAATGAAATTAAAGAGTCATGGCTAGGCGTGAGTGCTGAAACGCTAGAGCGCTTTGGTGCAGTGAGTGAATTATGTGTCCGTGAAATGCTAGAAGGTGTTTTAAATGCAAGCCTCTCCGATTACGCTATTGCCACAAGTGGTGTTGCAGGGCCAACAGGAGGAAGTGTTGAAAAACCTGTGGGTACTGTCTATGTAGGTGCACGTGATAAAGAAGGCCATATACTTATTGAAAGACTCCTACTACAAGGAGATAGAGAATACATCCAAATTCAAAGCACGTACCATGCTATAAAGTTACTTTTGCATGTGGGAGAAAATATTTTTTTAAAAAGTGAAAAAAACTCTTGACAAATGAAATTTTTTTCTCTATAATTTCAGCCTCATTACGAGAAGAACGGTGAATGACTCGTTAGCTCAGCCGGTAGAGCATCTCCCTTTTAAGGAGGTGGTCGATGGTTCGAATCCATCACGGGTCACCACTCTTTTATTTGTGCGACCCCATCGTCTAGTGGTCCAGGATCCCGCCCTTTCACGGCGGTTACAGGGGTTCAAATCCCCTTGGGGTCGCCATTTATATTTCTTCTTTAGTGATTCCCTTTTGGTCGCTTAGCTCAGTTGGTAGAGCGCCACCCTTACAAGGTGGATGTCATAAGTTCGAGTCTTATAGCGACCACCATTTATGCGCGGCGGTAGTTCAGTTGGTTAGAATATCGGCCTGTCACGCCGGGGGTCGCGGGTTCGAGCCCCGTCCGCCGCGCCACGATTTAAAATTTTCCCCTCAGAATTTGTTTGTTTTGTTATAAAACTTTCTGAGCATGACTCGTTAGCTCAGTCGGTAGAGCATCTCCCTTTTAAGGAGGTGGTCGATGGTTCGAATCCATCACGGGTCACCATTGTCCTTAGCGTATTCACTTGTGCGACCCCATCGTCTAGTGGTTAGGACACCGCCCTCTCAAGGCGGGAACGGGGGTTCAAGTCCCCCTGGGGTCGCCATTTCTAAACTCTATTTCCTCTTTGATGAATTCCTTCATTTTCATAAATATCAATCTCTTGCTTATATTCTGGATTTGCTTTTTTAAGCTCCGTGTCCATAAAAGCAATCATTTTAGCATCAGTATTTTTATGGCTTGCAATCAATAGAATAAAATTAAGATATACTTTAGCACTTTTAGGCAAGACCCCTTTTTCTTTAGGCGGGAAAGGGCACTCTTTAGCTGCTTTTAAAATAGCCGCACTCAATTCATTTTTAGTAGATGTTCTCTTTGCTGCAATTTCAACAAGTTCTTCTATTGCAATTTTTCTAGCTTCTTCTTCTTTAATCTCTTGAGGTGTTTTTTTTTTCGACAACACTGTTTTTTGAAGATTCATGACCACAATAAACAAAGAGACAAGCACAATAATAATAACGGCAACAATGACAATAATCAAATAATTTTCTTGCATAAAGATGCCTCTTACATTTTTGCCTATTATAGCACACGCAAAGAGGGAAAAAACCCCTCTTTATGAGATTATTTACAATGTTCTTTCTATATTTCGTTTAGGATAAGCAAGAGCTATCACAAAAGCAACAATAACAATAGTATAGTAGACAAACGGTGGGACAGGAATCGGATCACCTGCTGCATAAGAGTGCATGCCTGAGAGGTAAAAATTGACTCCAAAGTAGGTCATAATAATTGATGCAAAAGAGACCGTAGAGGCTACAGCAAAAGCAAAAGGATTATTCCATTTAGGCACAAATCTAAAATGTACAATCGCTGCATAAATAAGGATTGAAACGAGTGCCCATGTCTCTTTTGGATCCCATCCCCAATAACGTCCCCAAGACTCATTTGCCCACACGCCCCCTAGAAAGTTTCCTATGGTTAAAAGGCTCAATCCTAGAATCATTGCCATTTCATTAATACGTGTTGCTTCAACAATATTTCGTTCAAGCTCTTTATTGCGTTTTGTATTGGTTTTACTTCGCAATAGAAAGAGAATTAATGTAAAAAAGCCAAGCAGTGCACATAAACCCAAAAATCCATAGCTTGCTGTAATGACTGAAACATGAATATTTAACCAATAAGAATTGAGAACGGGAACCAATGTGGTAATTTGTGGATCCATCCAACTTAAATGAGCAACAAAAAGTGTTACACCTGCTAAAATAGACGTTAACGCCAAAGAGACAACCGATTGACGTGAGAAGAAAATACCCGCTAGTGCAATTGCCCATGCAATGTATATCATTGACTCATAGCCATTACTCCAAGGTGCATGCATCGCGATATACCAACGAAGACCTAGACCAAAGGTATGAATTAAAAAAGCAAGCGCATTAATTCCAAGCACTATTTGTGTTACAAGTCGAATATTAAGTGAAGACTTAATCATTTTGGCAAAAATAAAACAGAGCAATACTAATCCACTCAGCAAATAAACAGGCGTCAATCTTTCAAAAATTTGTGCATGATTAAAAAATATTTCTGCTTTAATGCGCTTTGCATTTGGGATAATATCAGAAGCATATTGTTCTTGATAAGCTCCTAATTTTTCTACCGCTTTTATTCGCTTCAGCCCAATTCCCCTCTTTTAAGCCAGTGCTTATCGCTTCGAAATAACCACCAACTAACGCTCTTACTTCATCCCCTTCTTGCTTTGAAAATCGCATCACCGCATCTTGTGGTGCAAACCAACGTTTTGCTACATCATTTTGTTTGGGAATCATTCTAAAAATTTCACCTGTATAAACCATATAACAGATATTAACACGCTCATCCACTTTAATAATATCTTTATCGAATTGATTTCGAAGGGCTGGTTTTTTACGATTTGCTTCTTCAGAATATTTTGTTAATTTATAGCCACGATCACCCTCTTTCTCAAAAAAATCATTAAAAGAGGCATACTTTTGATCTGCACGCATTCCTAAAATCTTTTTCAATTCAGGATGAAATACTTTAATAATCGGCAGTACTTGCCACTGTGCGGGTGAACTCATCATACTCAGCGCAACTTGATTTGCACTCAGTCCTTCATAGCTTGAGCGTGCATACACTTTATTAATCATTTCCATTGAAATCGTATCAATAGGTTTAAATCTACCATCGGCACTTTGTACAAGCAATTGACCAAATTTATCCGCATGTTTGACATCATAGCGTTTCAAAAAGTCAAGATTCTCATCCAATGTATTTGCGTGCAAAAGACTACCTTGAGATAAACCAAAACCTAAAAAAAGTACCATCAATAAAGAGTTCATTTTCACCATATCTTTTTGTACCATAGAAGCTAATTTTCTAAAACGACTTTTAGCATTGAGAAGGTTCAAAAAGAGTCCTAAACATAAAAGGATATACCCAAAATAGGTAGGCAGTTTTCCAGGATCATTATTGACCGATAAAATACTTCCTTTTTCATCTTTATCATAAGAGCTTTGAAAAAATCGAAATCCTCTATAATCAAGAACATGATTCATATAAATACGAAAAGGCATATGTACCCCTTTTTCAGCATCAACGACTTCAACTTCACTTGCATAGGACATAGGAGACATGGAACCTGGATAACGCTCTAGTTGAAATTCATTGAGTTTAATATAAAAAGGAAGTGTGAAAATTTGAGAACCCCATTCAAAAGCAAAAGGTACGCCTCCAATCATCTCTCGAACAGGCTCACCTCGTGATCCTTTGCCTTGACCAAAAAGGGCAATTTCTTTACTCTCCCCTTTAAAATTCACTTCTGCAATCACCGCAGATAGAGGATTGTTTTTTATTCATCGGTGTTTTATCCGCAACCGCTTTTTCTTTTCCTTGTAAACCAATATAACGTGGGGCAAAGTTAATATGTCCAATCGTATAGAGTTGCCCTGTGGTAAAATCATGCTTTTTACTACTCTCGTATTCACCACGCTCATTCTCTACCATTTTAAACCATGAAACATTTGAGGGCGCTATAAAGTAAAACTTACCATCTTCCAAACTGATTCGGATTTCTTCTTTTTGCTCTCTTTAGGCTTTGCGTTAAAACTAAAAATGTATTCACTGGTTTCGTAACGCTCCCCCTCTTTTAAATTGACACTCAAGCTTTCACCATAACCACTTAAAATCATTGAAATCATAGGAACACCCGCAGGATCATCCACAACTTTTTTGGTGGCATAGGTTAAATACTCTTTGAACTTTACACTTGCTTTTTCACCATCGACATCAAAGGAGAAAGAAAAATTATTACTACCAATTTGAGAAATCAATTGGGGATGGCTGTATTGATACGTTTTATCATTTTTTAATGCAGTTGCGCTAATAAAAGAATCACTCGACATGACTTTATTTTCTTGCATACCATTTCTTACATGTAAAGATCCCTCAAAACCAAAATAACGTGTTACACCTGAACCAATAAGGATAAAAATAAAACTAAGATGAAAGAGAAAAGAAGGGAGTTTATCGCGTGTGTAAAGTTTGTATTTCACAATATTGTAAATCAAAATGACGCCTAATGCCACTTGCACCAGCTCAAACCACCATGAAGTATAAATAAGTGCCCAACTCGTTTCCACACCAAAATCATTTTCGACAAACGTTGCAAAACCACTAAAAAAACCAAAGACCACCAATAAAATAATGGCTGATTTAATGGAGAGAATGCGCTTTAATACCAAATCCATAAAACTCCCTTTTTAGAGAAAAATTGGATTATGTTAGCGTTTTAAAGTAAATAGTTTATAAATCATTAAAGTTAGTGCAAACCCCTTAAAAAAGAGGTTTACATGTAAAGATTTTTGGCTTATCCGCCGAGGTACTTTTTACGAATGGCATCATCACCAATCATATCAGAAGCAACACCACTCATAGCAATTTTTCCATTCTCCAATACATAGGCTTTATCAGAAATTTTAAGCGCTGCAAAAGCATTTTGCTCTACCAAAAGAATGGTGATTCCCTCACCTCGCAAACGCTGAATAATCTCAAACACTTCCCCTACAATTTTAGGAGCAAGTCCAAGACTAGGCTCATCTAGCATTAAAAGCTTAGGCTCACCCATCAAAGCACGAGAAATGGCTAACATTTGTTGCTCACCACCACTCATAGTTCCTGCAAGTTGATGGCGCTTATCTTTAATACGTGGGAAAAGTTCATACATAGCATCTTTTAAATGCTCATAATTTTCATCGTTATTAAAAGCACCCATACGAAGGTTCTCTTCTACGGTAAGGTTAATAAAAATTTTTCGCCCCTCAGGGACTAATGAAAGTCCATGCTGCACTAAAGTATGGGTTTTATGATTGCGTGTGTCATACCCTAAAAAATTGATATCGCCTGTTTTTTTCACACTGTTAAGCAAAGCCTTAAGTGTAGAACTTTTACCTGCACCGTTTGAGCCAATCAATGAAACGATTTCTCCCTCTTTGACTTCAAAATCAATTCCCTTTACTGCCTCAATGAGTCCATAATAGACATGCAAATTTTTAACACTAATCATTATGAAAATCTCCTAAATACGCAGCAATAACCTCTGGGTCGCAAATTGCATCTGCGGGTTTGCCCTCAAAAATTGTTTTACCATAATCTAAAACAAGCACTTTATCACACAGCTGATTGACAAATTTCATATCATGCTCAATTAAAAGTACCGTTAAGTCAAAATCAGAACGTGCTTTTTTAATCAACTCACCCAACTCCTCAGTCTCAGAGGGGTTCATGCCCGCAGCAGGTTCATCAAGAAGCAGTAACTCTGGATTGGTTGCCAGTGCTCGTGCAATTTCAACTTTTCGTTGTTGTCCGTAACTCAAATCCACAGCTTTATCGTGAGCATAGGCACTCATCCCAAAATAGTCTAAAATCTCCATAGAGCGTGCTTTAATACGTTTTTCCTCTCCAATAAAACGAGGAAAGCGTAAAATAGACTCCATAAAACCATAGCGTGCTTGAAAATCAAAACCTATTAAGACGTTGTCTAAAACACTCATACTCGAAAAAAGTCGTATGTTTTGAAACGTTCGGGCAATGCCTTTACGTACAATATGATGTGGCTTAAGACCATTTAAAACTTCATTTCGAAAAATGACTGAGCCAGAACTCGGCTCATAATTGCCTGTAATAATATTAAACATGGTCGTTTTACCCGCACCATTAGGACCAATCAATCCAAAAATCTCTTTAGGCGCAACGCTAAAGCTCGTCTCTTTGATAGCACTCACACCACCAAAATTTTTCGTGACATTGTTAATTTTTAAAATCATTTGCCACCCTTTTTGCGTGATTTAAAGAGGTCTGTGAGTTCACGTTTTCCCATAACACCCTCACGAGCAAAAAGCATAATAAAAAATTAAAACTAACGAAAAAACAACCATACGCATACCAGGCATCGCTGTCGTTTCATACCCAAAAAGATTCATAGGTTCATCCAAAAAGCGCATCCACTCGCTACCACCCATGACTAACACCGTCCCAATAATCGCACCCGTTGTACTTCCAAGCCCCCCTAAAACAATAATGATTAAGAGTTGAAAAGTAAAGAAAAAGTCAAATAAATCAGGTGAAATACTCGTTAAAAGTGCTGCGAGTAAACCTCCACCCACACCTTCAAAAAAAGCACTCGTACAAAACGCTAATGTTTTGGCTTTAAAGGTATTAACCCCCATAGCAATGGCGGCATCTTCATCATCACGTACCGCTTTCATGGCACGTCCAAATTTTGAGTTGACAATATTTAATACAACCACCACCGCAACAATCGCCAAACCACCTGTCCAATACAAATTTGAAAATTCAGGAATATCATTCAGCCCTAAAGAACCATTGGTCACTTCAGGATGATTAATGGCTAAAATTTTAATAATAAAACCAAAACCAAGCGTTACAATCGCTAAATAATCACCACGAACACGAAACACAGGAAAAGAAAGAACCAGTGCCAAAAGTGCAGCAAGGAAACCACTCAAAAGTAAGGCAACCACAAAATTTGATTGAAGCGTCATAACAAAAGGATAAGGATCCGCAATAGCATACTGATACGATTTTGCATCTGGAGAAATAAGCAAAAGTGCTGTTACATACGCACCAATGGCGACAAATCCATTAGGCTCAAGTGAAAAACTGACCTGTGACACCATTAATCAAATTGTAGCTGACGGCTAAAATAACAAAAATAGCAATGTTATTTAAAATTCGAACAGTGTACTCATCAAAATGTCCATTAGCAAACCAAATAAACCAAACGGTTCCTAAAATCATTCCTACTTTTATTAAAAAAATGTTTATTTATCATTGCTTGCATCTTAAAACCTACTCTTTTCAAAATCAATTCCTAAAATTCCCGTAGGCTTAAACAATAAAATAAGAATTAAAAAGATAAAGGCAAACGCATCTTTATAGCCACCTAGTTCTGGGAAAAAAGCAATAACAACGACTTCAGTAAATCCAATAATTAAGCCACCAAGCACAGCGCCACCTACACTACCAATGCCTCCAACAACCGCAGCAGCAAAAGCTTTAAGCCCTACAAGTACACCCATCATTGGCTCAACAGAAGGATAATTCACCGCCCAAAAAATACCACCCACAGCAGCGAGTGCTGAGCCCATTCCAAAAACAAGAGTAATGACACGATTGGCATCAATCCCCATCAAATTTACCGTACCAACATCAAAGGCAAGTGCACGTATTGCCATACCGTATTTGGTTTTAAATAAAATCCATAAAATAACACTCAATAAAAATGCTGTCATAATGGGGACAATGACTGCAGACATCGGCATCATTAAGCCAAAAAATTCCACCATCACTTCTAAGTAAGCAGGTACAGGAAATGCGCGAGGAACACCTCCAAAAAAGACGTTGAACGCATTTTCAAGAAAAAAGCTCACGCCAATAGCGGTAATTAAAAGCGATATTTTGGGGGCTTCGCGTAGTGGCCTATACGCCACTCTATCACTTGCCATACCTAAAAGTGCTGCACCAACAATCGCTAAAAGAACTGCTGCTACAAAAGGAAGCCCCAAAACTTCCATACCAAAAAATCCTAAAAAACCACCCACCATCATAATATCGCCATGTGCAAAGTTAATGAGACGCAATACACCATACACCATCGTATAACCAATAGCAATGAGTGCATACATACTGCCAAGGCTAAAACCATTGACCATTTGTTGCATAAACATTGTTAAATCCAAATAGATTCTCCTGAAAAATTTTAGAACAATGCCTCACATTAGGCACTATTCTAAAATCTCTGCCTTTACATGTAAAAGCAGAGAAGTTAAAAAAATTAAGGATTAACCGTTGATTTATAAACCGCTTTTCCGTTGGTTACAACTTTAATAACTGCAGAACGGGTTGAGTTACCTGTTTTATCAAGGTTTATGACACCTGAAACGCCCTCGAAATTAACTGTTGATTTAATGGCATTGTTGACACAAATGCTATCTTCTGGATTGGCACAACGATTCATTGCATCCACCATAACATTGTACGCATCAGCACCTAACGCAACAAAAGAGTTCACCTCTTGTTTTCCTGTTTTTTTAGCATACGCCGCAATAAATTCTTTTGATTTTTCAGTTGGAGGCGCACCGTAATCAAAAAAGTCTGTAAACATATGTCCCTCAACAGCGTCCCCACCTAAGTCAATAAACGTTTGATTAGCAACACCATCGGTTGAAAACATTGGCTTGCTTAAACCAATTTGTTTGGCTTGACGGGCAATCATAGAGACTTCAGGATGGTACATTGGCAAGAAAAGAAAATCTGGATTTGCCGCTTTGATTTGAGAAACAACCGCTTTAAAATCTTTATCGCCTGAGCTTACTTTAATCTCCTTAACAATCTTTCCGCCATTTTTTGTAAAAGATTCTTTAAAGGCTTTGGCAAGACCTAAAGAGTAGACTTGTGCTTGATCGACAACCACAACCGCTGTTTTAAGATTTAAATCTTTCAGCGCATAATTGGCGACAACTTCGCCTTGAAACGAGTCTGTAAAACAAACACGACTTGCAAATTTTTTTATTTTCTGTGAGTTTATCGTTGGTCGCAACAGGGCAATCACAGGAATACTTTTTTTTCTCAGCAATGGCCATAACTTGTGTCGTATTGGTACTCGTAAGCGCTCCTAAAATACCCACAACCTTATCCGAACTAATTAAACGTGTCGTTGCATTAGCCGTTTCAACTTTATCACCTTTGTTATCGACCAAAATAAGCTTAATGGTATCGCCATTTTTAAGCTTGGGTTGCAATGAATTTGCAAACTCAATGCCTTCATAGGTGGTTTGTCCATAAGCAGCCACTGGTCCACTCATCGCCATAACAACACCCACATTAATCTCTTTCGCATAAGAAAACGTTGCCAAAACGGCAGCAGAGGTAGCAAGTAACGCCAATTTCTTCATGTCAACTCCTTAGTGTAGTTACTAAAAATGGTACTAAAAAGTTACTTAAGATCGAATCTCATAGGAAAGTGAGAGTGTATAAAAAATGAGCAGAAGAGAAAAAACGTGTAAAAAAGAAACCCCGCCTAAGGCGAGGTTGTTACAAAAGAGAGAATTAGAATTTGTAGTTGACGTTAAGTCTCATAGCATTTTTGCCAGAAGCATCTTTGCTACCATCTTCAAAAATCAATGCGGTATTTAAACCATTAAGTGCACCCTCAAACGCATAATCTGCTTCAATCGCAGCGAATGCTGCTTCATAATCAGCACTATCAATATCGTTAACGGTATAACTTACACCCACATTTGCGTTTTTCATAATGGCATAAGTTGCGCCAACTTTGTAGGCTTCAGTATCATTTTCATAGCTACTTGACATAATTGGTGAACCTGTGTAAGCAAGGTCAGCTCCTCCGCCAAGACCTGAAACAACACCCAAGCCATTGGTTTTATCATTGACTTTTGAGTACGCTACATACGCACCAAAGGCATCATAACCTAAGCTTACTTTTGTCGCCCATAGGTTGTTTTCATCTTTATTTACACCTGCATCAAGACTGCCAAAATCATTGTAATAGTACTGTGCTGCTAAACCATAACTAAAGCTACCTGCTTTACCTTTATAATCAGCCTCAGCGTATGCAATGCTTAATCTATCCATATAACCTACAATATCACTTGTTTGTACGTAAGCTGCTGTTAAAGTCAGACCTGTGATTGATTTGTTAATCGCTGCTACTGTAAATGCACCATCTTCAATTTCAGGATGTAAGTCATTTGCAACACCTGAACCTGTACCAAATTCTCTTTTGAATTTACCAATGTTACCATCACCATCTGTTCTATCTTGGAACTTTTGAACATAACCAGCGATTAACGTTGTATCTGGAAGGTCAGTGTTGATAATTGCAGCACCTTCGAATGATTGTTTTGTCATACGAGAACCACTTGATGCAACCAGTGGTGTATCAAGATACATACGACCAACCATTGCTGTAGTTTTACCTAGAGTGTAAGAAAGATATGCTTCAGAAAGTACAGCACCTGAACCATGCATATCAACATCAAACATAGCTTCACCATCATTATCGATAAATGGAGAAGAAGAAGATTGGAATGTTGCTTTAAATTTAAAACCATAAAGACTTGCTGTCTCATAACTTAAATCTAAACCTGTTGTAAAGATATCCGCATTGCCAATACTATCATCTTTATCTTTTGTCCAGTAATATGCTTGAATAGCACCATTGACTTTACCATTTTTAAATGCGTCTGCCAAAGTGTCCGCCGCAAAAGAACTGGATGCAAGTCCAGCAACCATCATAGCCGCCAAGCTAAGTTTAGCTAATTTCATATTTTCTCCTTAAAAATGTGTGTTACAGTTTGGTTACGAGAAAGCAGTATACAAAAAAATTGACTAAAGTCAAATAAACGCAGTGGTGAAAAAATAGTCTTTTACATGTAAACATCTTTTCGATGTGCCACTTTAGAAATAAGCATGAGATTTTCTTCGTGGTAAAAAATAACTCTATAATCACCTATTCTCAGTCTATATGCTCCATCAAAAGGTGTTTTGAGTTTTTTAATTTTGGTCAAAACAGGATTTGATGCAAAAGATTCTATGCCATCGAGTATCAAAGAGGCTATCTCTTTGTCTAACTTTTTGAGTTGTTTAAGCACCTTTGGGTCATAAACAATATCATAAGCCAAGTTCAACCCTTATATCGTGATGTGAAAGGGGTTTTAAGGTTCCCATTTTATACTCCTGAACCGTTTTACTGATAGATTGCACATCAAAATACTCTTGCAAAGCTTCACGAATCACTTGAGCCTTTTTCTTCCCACTCTCAAGCGCAACCAGACCCAATTCATCAATAAGATTTTCTTCCAAAGTTATCGTAATTTTTTTAGTCATTTTGCTATCCTTATGCTAAATTGCCATATTATACCATACTTTTTGAAGGTGCTAAAAGGATGTTCTCATCTTGCCAGAGTATAAATGATTTTTACGACGGTTACTCTTTCATGGCTCAATACGCCTCTCTTCTATGCGCAATGCGCACCAACGTAATCATCACCAAATCATTCTCTTTCAAGTAAATAATGCGGTAATTCCCTGCTCTTTTCCGAAATTTGCCTTTGTATTTACCTTTGAGTGCTTTATCGTTTGAAAAATTGCCTTCTTCTAACTCTTTAATTTTTTCAAATATGTGTAATTGATTTATTTTGTCAATATTTTCAAGTTCTTTTAGCACAATGTTTGGAACAATAATCTGATACACTTAACGAAGTCCTAAGCGTTTTGCAGTCTCTTCTAAGGTAAAAACTTCCATATGACCACTTTTAATTTCATCAATGCGTTTATCGGAAATCATCTCATCTAAAGTATCGAAATAACCTCCCACTGCTTTTTCAATAATATACGTACGTGTTCTATCTAACTCTTTTGCATATGCGTCTATTTCATGGATGAGGTTTTCATCCAAACGAATGTTAATGGCTTTTTTCATTGTAGTGCCTTGTAGTGTAATGTATCTGCAATTATAGCATACTATGGTGCAAAAAGAGAGAGCAGTTTTAACTTCAATAGTGACTAAAAGTGTAAAGTAAAGCCCTGACCCCTATTTTGGGAAATAAAAAAAGAGAGTGGCAAGTGCCACCCTCTAAGATGTAAACATCGTACAAATTAGAATTTGTAACCTGCTTTAAACCACAATTCGTCTGTATCGTATTTTGTAGTTCCTTTATCTGCTTCTCTTGTCTCATACTCAAGACCTGTTGTTAAACCTGGAAGCGCAGCCACTTTGTAGTACACACCTGCACCAATACTGGTATAGTCTGTATCAATGTCTTTAGCACCTGTAGTTTTGTTGATAGAATGTCCTTGATCTGTCCATTGGTATTGAGCCATTGCACTAAGACCTGCTACGCCTACTTTTGAGAAATCATAATTAACTTGGAATTTATACGCATCAGTATCTGCTGTTGCAGTAGAACCTGCTGAACCTTGGATAAGAGTACCTGTATATGTACTTGTTCCATTACCCATACCAAGAATCACGTTATCATTACTATCAGTTGTTGTTGCTGCGAATGATGCACCAAAACCTGCAAGATCTTTAATAGATACACGCGCACCGAACATATCACCTTCATTATTGTCAGCATCTAATCCAGTGTCAGTACGTGAACCTCTGTAGTTTACATCAAAACCTAATTTAAAGTTTGCTACTGGAAGGACATAGTTTGCCTCTGTGTAGTATACATCAACATCAGCTGCATCATCTACATCTTTAAACACTCCATATTGTGCTGTTAAGGTTAAACCTGTAATTGATTTATTGATAATTGCTGCGGTATAAGCACCATCAAAATCAGCTACACCAGCAGCACCGTTAAATACTGCACTTTTTTCAAATGTTGGAGCATCACCATTACCATTACCAGAAATAGCACTTGTTCTACCTTGGAATTTGTTTACATAACCAGCAACCAATGTTGTTTGAGGAATATCTGTATTGACAACAGTCACACCTTCAAAAGACTCTTTAAAGAAACGAGAGCCTGAACCACTTACTAATGGAGTCGAAATATATTGGCGACCAATTTTTTGCAGTGGTTTTACCAATTTTATACCCTAAGTATGCTTCTGAAAGCACTGAACCCGATGCATATTCATGGTTTTTGAAAGCA
>JAJOKG010000137.1 GCA_021206415.1 Sulfurospirillum sp.
TGCAATACTCACGTTGAAATCTCTAGGTTTACTTGCTATCTCCATTTCGCCACTTTGAAAAAAGAGATTGAAGTGATTGGGGGATAAAGGCTCTATGTGCTCTTTTAAAAAATGTTGTTGTTCTTTAGCGTCTAATATGCCGTTTTTATCAGCATCAAATTCAAAAATCAATAGTTTGGAATTAAGTGCATCAAAACGCCAACGATGGAAAATAGACTCTTTTTCAATGCGAACCTCCGTGTCAATAAAAAAATGCGGGTGCGCACAAAGGCTCAGATGAAAAACTGCCATAAGATAAAAAAACTTCATACTAAAATGGCAAGCCCAATTCCAAACAAAAGAACAATGCCCACAAAACTAAGGTTATAAAATAGCTTGTTATGACGGGTGAAAAAAGAGGCATTTTTGATGCGTGTGCTTGCAATCGCTGCTAAAGACATCGTAATACCCATGCCAATACTCATACTAATTGCACTGGCAACGCCTAGGGTGTAATAGCCCAAAATCATAGAAAACAAGACAATGCTCATAACGCCAGGACACGGCACAACACCAATAGAAAAGGCAATCTTAAAGAGGTTTTTGGACGTCGTATTGGCAGGATGGGCGGTAGTATCTTTGCGCTCCTTGAGGGTTTCAAAGAGTAAAAAAAGCGCCAGTAACATAATGAAAATGGCTGAGATTTTGTACATATTGGCATTGATGCGTTCAAAATGTTTCATAATGGCATTTTGAAAAAAAAGATACAGTATCGCTGTGATACTAAGGGCTGAGAAGGTGTGTACTAAAGAGGTTAAAAATGCGGCTTTAAGTGCGTCACGTACTTTGGAGCCGTGCACTAAAAAATAACTCGCAATCACCATTTTTCCATGCCCAGGCCCTAGGGCATGTACCAGCCCGTACACAAAAGCGCTCAAGAGAATGTACCCATATACCTCCGTACCGCCTTGAGTGGATTCGAGGGTATCAAACGCATCGGTAATAGCGCTATTAATCTCTTTTTGCCAACCGATAATGTAGCTTAAAAAGGTATGGTAAAGCTCACTCATCGCTCAATCTTTTCCAAATGGGTCATTTGTTTGCTTTTCACCTCTTTATGCACATTTGTGACAGGCTTCACATGCGCATCACGCCCGTAGATAAAACTTTGCTCATCCACGATAACTTTGTAGGCTTTATTCAAGGTAAGCGCACGCTCTTTAGAGGGTAAAAGCAGGTAAGAGATGTCATTTTTGAGCTTTTCTATCGCCTCTTTTTTGACCTTCCAATACGAATCTAAAACAATGTCAGGGTTTTCAAGTTTAGCAAGTAGCTCTTTTTCGATATTTTTTGCATCTTTTTCCCACCCTTTGACAAAAAACTTCTCCATCACTTCGGTGTTATCCCTAAACTCATCACCAGCGTTGTTGTTTTTAAGGTAGCGGACGTATTCGCTCTCACCACTTGGCAGGAGCATATCTTTGATATTTTTAAACCCTTTTTCACTCCAGTGGTACCAGCCATCTTTGTGTGTACCTTTTTCAAATTTACGCTGATAGACAAAGGTACTATCCGCAATCGCTCCGATATTATTGTGACATCCCATACAAAAGAGTGTCTCTTCATAACTTTGCGGACGCAGTTCTCCTTTGCTATCTTCAATGAATCCTTGATAATACCAACCGATTTTATTATTCAGCCCTGTTTCCATGTCACCTACGTAGGTATCCACATTATCAGGAGAGCTCTCTTTTTCTTTTAAGTCTTCCATACCCGCATTGGAGAGCTGAAAGTAAGGATACCAGAAGAGTTTTTTACCATACCGTAGCTCTTTCATACGAGGGGCAAGGGCGATTTCGCCTTTGGCGTCAATGTTGATGTAGCGAACAGAGTGTAAAAACTCCGTATCTTTAGGGTAAAGTCCTGGTGCGATAAGATACTCATTGGATTCGAGTAATGTTTTGGCGTGCCCTACGTAACTCATGCTAAAGTTGGAGAGTTTAAGGCTTTTCGCATCGTAGGTAGGTTGTTCCCATTTGAAAACGATTTCATCTGCCACGTCTAAGACGCCATTTTGGTTTAAGTCCACACCGTAACGTTTTTCATCAACAGGCGAAATAGCAAGGCTTTTTTGTTTAATCAGCGATTCGACGATCAGAAGATTGAGCGTATAGACTTCTTTATCGAAACGCCCGTTTTCATCTTCTTGAAAAGGCTTGGCAAGACGAATGAGCACATCGTCGGTACTACCATTTGTGGGCCAAAATGTGCCTAAAAACGGATAATACGCAAAGGCTCTCCAACCTGTATACTCGCCACTAGGTGCTGTATCGAACCCTTCCTCGTCAAAATGAAAATAACAATCAGGGGTATATCCATCCCACACACCATTGGCATTAAAATCCCACTCAGGTTTGAGGTGTTGAAGTTTCTCTTTCAAAATAATTTTGCCATTTTTTTGATAATTGTCTTCTCTGACATAGTTTAAAATTGCCTTATCACTGATGGCATTGACCGCTTTTGTACGGTCTAAAAAGAGGTTGCTCCAAGGATTTTTCAAAGCAGGTGAAGGAAAGTCATACGCTCGTTGCAACTCATCATCGTACAAGGTGAAGTTAGGAACTTTGTTTTTCACATGGCAACTAAAACAGGGATTGTGCAGAATGTTTGGGTTTTTCTCGTCTTCCGTTTTCGTGTAACACTGACTGGTAATATAAGCGGTTTCATTGTACAAATGGGTGTTTTTCAGATCAATCTCTTCTGCAAAAAGCACGTTACATGTAAACAAAGATAGCATCAAAAAAGAGCTGTATCGTGGCATAGAAAATCACTTTCTTCTTATGGTTTTTCAAAAATTGTAATCTTAAAAGGTTTCAATTTAATTACACACCTTTTATCAATAAATGTCACACTTTTGTAATGGCTCTGTAATCAATTATTTTTAAAATGGGGGCTTCAATACCCCACAAAAAGGAATACAATGTCATATATTGGACTTAAAAGTACCGTTGCACTCTGTGCTGCTGGATTGGCTTTTACTGGCTGTACCGCCACCACTGCGTCTTTACCTGCAGGCAAAGCGCACAATGAGGTCTATTTCAAACCCGTGAAAGCACCTATCAGCGATGCGGAGAAGAAAAAAATCAGCACCTCAGAAGAAGTGGTGATCAATGGACAAACCCATAAAATTGCATGGCATACCATCGCACGAACAGGTCAAGTCTTGCCCAGTTTAGATGGCAAAACCACAGAGATTTTTGGTCAAGTCAAAGATGAAATGGGCAAACCCATTAGCCATAAAGATGGAAGCCCTTTTGTGTGTAAAACCAGTAAAGATGGCTCAGGCCCTGATCACACCACGCTTCATGAGTTAAATGGTAATCTTTTTGCCATCACCCAGTTTGAGTGCGGACCTGCTGCGATGTACATCTCAAGACTTGAAAAAACAGCTGAGGGTGGACTTAAAGCGGTTGCGACCAGCCATATTTCTCAAGCAGGCTATCACGGGGGTTGGGTACACTGTGCAGGTATGAAAACACCGTGGGGAAGTCATTTGGGAAGTGAAGAGTATGAAGCAAATGCCAGAGCTGTAGCCAAAGATGAGTACTACTCTAATTACACACTCTACTTTAAAGAGGGTGAAAAAGCACTCAATCCTTACTATTGGGGATGGATGCCAGAAGTAACTATCACCAGTGATAAAGGCGATACCAAGTATGTCAAGCACTACTCAATGGGTCGTTTTGCACATGAGTTAGGCTATGTTATGCCTGATGAAAAAACCGTTTATTTAACCGATGATGGTGTAAATGGTGCGCTGTTTATGTTTATTGCCGATAAAGAGAGAGATTTGAGTTCAGGTACTTTGTATTCGGCTAAATTAGAGCAAAAAAGCGACCTCAATGGTGGCTCTTTTGATATTAAATGGATTAATTTAGGACGTGCCAATGATGCGCAAATGCGTAAATTTGTCGATAAAAAACTCTCCTTTGAAGATATGTTTGATGTTGCAAAAGATAGTCACGGTCAATGTCCAGCCGATTTTCGTTCTGTCAATACCGCATGGGGAACCGAGTGTTTAAAACTTAAAACAGGCATGGGGCTTGTTGCTTCACGTTTAGAATCAAGACGCTATGCGGGTTATATGGGTGCGACAACAGAGTTCAATAAAAAAGAGGGTATCACCTTCGATCCTAAACGCAATCAGCTCTACATTGCCATCAGCCGTATCTTATACGGTATGGAAGATTTTAAAAAGAGTGGAAAAGAGAGCAATGCGTATGACTTAGGTGGCGGTAACCATATCAAATTACCACGTAATGATTGTGGTGGTGTCTATAAACTTGCTATTACAGGTGGACAAAAAGACACGAGTGGCGTTACTATTGCTAGCAATATGATAGCAAGCAACTTTGTGGGTGAAGTGATGGGTGTAATGAAAACCTATCCAAAAGGAAGCGAATTTGATGGCAATAAATGCGCGATTGACGCTATTGCAGAGCCTGACAACCTAACCTTCATCAAAAATTCCAATGTGCTTATTATCGGTGAAGATACAGGCTTACACCAAATTGATTATATTTGGGCGTATGATGTTGAAACCAAAAGCCTCACACGCATCTTAACCGCACCCTATGGTTCTGAGACCACCTCACCGTTTTGGTATCCAAACATCGGTGGTAATGGCTACTTAACAACGGTCATTCAACACCCTTATGGTGAGAGTGATAAAGACAAGAAAAGTTCACCTCAAGACATTGAGTCGTGGATTGGTGTGATGGGTCCATTCCCTGCGTTTGAATAAACGTCCAAAAGCTTAGGAAAATTTTTCCTAAGCTTTACGCTTTACATGTAAACGATTGGCTTTTACACCCCAATATCTTCATTCCAAAGTTCTGGATTGTTTTCTATAAAAGCCTCCATCAGTTCACGGCATTTTGGGTTGTTAATGACTTCAACCTCTACCCCTCTGGACTTCACGTACGCTTCTGGGCCACGAAAGGTTTGATTTTCACCAATCACCACTTTTGGGATGCCATAGAGCAAAATAGCCCCACTGCACATATCGCACGGTGATAAGGTCGAATAAAGCGTAGCTTTACGATAATCAGCCGCACTAAGCCGTCCCGCATTTTCCAAACAGTCCATCTCCGCATGCAAGATAGCACTTCCTTTTTGCACCCTTTGGTTATGCCCACGCCCAACGATTTTACCGTCTATGACAAGTACTGAACCAATGGGTATGCCACCCTCATCCAACCCTTTTTGCGCCTCTTCTATTGCTGCTTCTAAAAATTTATCCATCATTTTTGCCTTTTTGGTATCTTAGGTTGCTTGGTATTATAACCTTGATGACTTGACTTTTGATTTCTTTACATGTAAAAAAAGGAAAACTCCGCACAAAAATTAAAAGTTTAGCTCGCACCCCTTTCTATTCTCACTTCTCTTCTTTTGTGCAATATCAAAAATTTCTGTATCCAATGCAAAAGTCTCACGCATTCCATCAGCTGTCATTGAACTCCATATTATTTCTCTCTGAATCAAAGTTTCAATTGCTGGTGCAGATAACTCTAAACTATTCACATGAGAATAAGTAAGAGCAGTGCCACCAGCTGTTACAAACGCTTGAATAACTTCTTTTTCACCGCTGCTCAATCTATTATAAGTATATTCAGATAATTTCTTTTGTTTTCTTTGCATTGCATATAAATTGATTTTTTCATTTAGACTTGTAGAAATTATCCTAACAATTGGAAATGTAATTATTGATAAAAAAAGCAGCAATAACCCAATCATTCATTATTAAATAAACAGCTAAACCAATTATTCCAGATACTGAAGTTGCAATACTTCTACCAAAATCAGTTTCAGAGTAGACTCTATCAGCCCATTTGTCAATTGTGTTCAATTATACTCCTAACATTTGTCTTGAGAAATATAAGACCACTAAGTAAAAAGTGGCCGTAGCTAAACTTTCAACGTCTCATCCCTCTTCTTTATCTTTAACAAGATACTCCATATTGTAGCAAAACATCATCCTCTCAAAAACCTCTCCACATCCCCAACGATCTCATCTACCGCCTCAGTCGCCTTTTTATACAAAACTTTGCTATAAACCCGCTCATTAATAGCATTACTTTTCTCTAAATTATTGAGGATGGAATGCTTTACATGTAAAGCAAAATGATCCATCGCAACGACGTTTCCGCTTGAACCGATGATGACTAAAAATTGGCACTCATCCATCGCTTCATAAAGGTATTCGTACATCGGAGCGGCTTCTCCGAAGAAGACGATGTCGGGGCGAAAGGAGCCGCCGCAGTTTTTACATGTAAAGGTTCGCTCTTGTTTGGTGTAGCCGATAAGTTCAGTTTGACTACACTGTTCACAGCGTAAGCGGGGTAAAAAGCCGTGCAAATGCAAAACATCCTTACACCCTGCTCGCTCGAACAGATCGTCCACGTTTTGGGTGATGATGGCAATGTCGTTTGGGTAGCGTTCTTGAAGCTGGGCTATGGCGTAATGGGCGGTATTGGGCGTGACGGAGCGTAGCTGTTCACGTCTGGCATCGTAAAATGCTAAGGTGTTTTCACGATTCCAAGACAAACATCCTGCCTGACAAATCTCCTCGATGCGGTATTTTTCCCACAAACCATCCGCATCACGGAAAGTAGAAAGCCCACTCTCCGCACTAATGCCAGCTCCTGAGAAAATAACCACTTTTGCCATGAAAAACTCCTCTTAGACGTTAAAGTAAAGCGCCTCTTTATGGTGTAACACCATCGCTGTGGTACTTTGTTCGGGGTGAATTTGAAACGTCTCACTCAGCTCAATCCCAAATTCTTCAGGCTTAAGCAAATCAAAAATCACTCTAGTATCTTCTAAATTCGGACACGCAGGATACCCAAAGGAGTAACGACATCCGTGGTAGCGTTTCATCTGCACATCACGCAAACTATGCCCTTCATGTTCAGCAATGCCTAAGTCTAAGCGTATCTGCTTGTGTACGATTTCCGCTAGTGCTTCGGCGAGTTCCACCCCTAAACCGTGTACAAAAAAGTACTCAGTAAAATTGCCCGCATCGTAAAGCTCTTTTTCGTACGCCGAAAACTTCGCCCCAGCACTCACACACGTCAGCGCTAAAACATCGTGACGATCAGGAGCGATAAAGTCGCTTAAACTTCGATAGGGATTTCTATTTTGGCGAGGAAAATCAAACGTCTTAATCGCCCGTTTTGAAGCCACCTCAATGCTCTCACGACACACCTGCTCCTCACTAAAGTACCCCTCACTCTCATCAAAAAGATAGAGTTTGTTTTCATGTGAGCGTGCGGGGTAATACCCATAAATGAGGGTTGGCTCAAACAACCCTAAACGCTCAATATCCGCTTTGACACGCTCATAGGTCGGGTAAAGCACCTCATCGAGTTGCTTTTGCTTTTCCTCTTTGCTTTGCCCTTTCCCGCTGTATCCCCAACGCTGTGAAAAGAGAATTTTGTGGTTGATCCACGAGTACGCTAGCTCTTTCACATCCGTTTTTAACACCCGTCTGCCCCAAAATGGCGGTGTGGGTATTTTTATCTCACGGCTTGGCATTTTAAGCTCAGAAAATGGCGGTATTTCTTTGGTTTCTTTATTGGCTTTTATGATCGCATTTTCTAAGACTTTGCGCCCAAAGTCGGTATCGTAATTTTTTGCCTCGATGCGACTCATCGCCGTTATACCCTCAAAGGCATCTTTACAGTAAAAAATGGGTCCTTTATAAATGGGACGACAAAAATCTTCCACAAAGTTATCGGTCAGTGCCGCACCGCCCAAAATAACAGGAATGTTAATACCCATTTTTTGCATCGCTTCTAGGTTTTCTTTCATCACATTGGTCGATTTGACCAAAAGTCCGCTCATCCCAATAGCATCGGCTTTATGCTCTTTGAGTGCTTCTAAAAACTGCTCCAAATCCGCCTTAATACCAATGTTAATCACCTTAAAGCCGTTGTTGCTAAGGATTATATCCACAAGGTTTTTACCCACATCATGCACATCGCCCTTCACCGTTCCGATAATCAGCGTCGTGGTGGTACTTTTTTCAGTTTTAGGCAAATAGGGTTGCAAATAATCCACCGAGGCTTTCATCACTTCAGCCGATTGGAGGACAAACGGTAGTTGCATTTTTCCGCTACCAAAAAGCTCTCCCACCACTTTCATCGCATCAATTAAAATCTCATTGACGATAATTTCTGCGGCAATTTCCTCTTTTGCGGTGGGTAACAAAGAGAGCATACGCTCTTTATCGCCATCAATAAGCAAGGTGGCAATCTTCTCTTTCGTGCTCATCGCAAGATATGCGGCGTCACTCTCGTCTTTGTTCTCCACCACACCTTCAAAATGCGAAATAAATTTAAACAGTGGGTCACCCTCTTCCCTTCGATTAAAGAGTAAGTCTTCACACACTTTTTTATCCATGTCGCTGATTTTGTGCATCGGAAGCGTATTTTTAACATTCACAATTGCCATGCTAAGACCTGCTTCCACACAGTGGTGCAAAAAGACAGAGTTTAGGTATTCACGGGCATGTTTAGCTAAGCCAAAGGAGATATTCGAGATGCCTAAAACAAAGCCCACCTCTGGGTGCATTGCGTGAAACTCACGTATCGCCTCGATGGTTTCAATCGCCGCTGTATGGTATTCAGCATCGCCACTGCCTACCGTAAACGTAAGTAAGTCAAAGACCAAATCCCCTGCGTTAATGCCATGCCTTTCAGTCGCAAGCTGAAAAATACGCTCCGCAATCGCCACTTTTTGCGCTTTTGTTTTTGCCATGCCTTGCTCGTCGATGGTGAGGCACACCAGTGCACACCCAAAACGTTTGGCTAAAGAGCAAACTTTATCAAACTTTTCAATGCCATCTTCAAGGTTTACGGAGTTAATAATGGGCTTTCCTCCGATAAGCTTCAACGCACATTCTAATGCTGGAACTTGCGTAGTATCAGGCATAAGCGGCAAAAGAATTTTTTGAACATAGCGCCCCACAACTGCTGTGGTATCTTTGATCTCATCTCGTCCTGCAAACCCCACACTCACATCAATCCCATGCGCGCCACTTCTGACTTGTTGCTGTGCAACACTGAGTGTACCATCGTAATCTTCTGCTAATAAAAGCTCACGAAAAGCTTTAGAGCCTGTGGCGTTGCTTCGCTCACCGATGAGAAAAGGGGCTGGGTTTTGTTTAAGCGCTCGAACCTCAAACAACGAGGCGATGGAGCGAGGCATTTCACCTTTGGGAGGAAGTGGTTTTTTCCCCTCCACACGATTGGAGAGTTCTAAAATATGCTGAGGCGTTGTCCCACAACATCCCCCCAAAATAGCAACCCCTGCAATCTGCGTAAATTTTTCTTGAAGCTCTGCAAACTCACGAGGTCCCATCGGATAAAAGGTATAACCACCCCTATTTTGAGGCAGTCCTGCATTGGCATGAACGCTGATGGGTCTATTCCACACACTACTTAAGGTTTTCACATGCTTTTCAACCTGTTCAGGCCCCGTGCCACAGTTAAATCCAAGACTTAAAATCTCAAACGGCTCCAAAATAGTGGCAATGGTCGTCGCATCGGTTCCAATAAGCATCGTGCCACTCAGTTCTATGGTCACGGAAACCATCACGGGAAGCTTTACATGTAAAGATGTTTGAGCATCAAAAATGGCGTGAAGGGCGGCTTTGATTTGAAGCGGGTCTTGCGCCGTTTCAATGAGAAACACATCACACCCACCCTCAATGGCACCTGTTGCAGCAACCCTGTACCCCTCATACATTTCATCATAACCAATGTGCCCTAAGGAAGGAAGTTTGGTTCCAGGACCAAAAGCGGCGGCACAAAAACGAGGCTTATCTTCGCTCGAAAACTCTAAACACGCCTCTTTAACAATGCTCACACCCGCTCTTGCTAACTCATAGGTTCGCTCCCCTATCTCATAATCATCCAAAACCCACGGTAATGCACCAAAGGTATTGGTCTTGATAATGTCCGCACCTGCTTTTAGGTAGCCACGATGAATCTTTGAAATTTCATCTTTACATGTAACGTTTAACAGCTCGTTACATCCTTCTTTACCTTCCCATTTTTCCGAAGGAATCTGCAAAGCTTGGATCTGCGTGCCCATCGCACCATCGATAATTAAAATTTTTTCTTTGATAAGTTCTTGAAGTGTTGCCAAATGAAAGTCCCTAGTGTGTTATAACATCCAATTATAGTATCAAAACTTTGGTAAGGGGAGGATAAAAGGTTTTAGGTAGTTCAAAGAGGCAAAAAATGCCTCTTTGCTTTTTACATGTAACGATTAAGGATTGACCGTTGATTTGTAAACGGCTTTGCCACCTTTAATCTCTTTAATAACCGCTGAGCGTGTTGCATTGCCTTTTTCATCAATGGAGATAAAGCCAGAAACACCCTCAAATTTAACGGTTTTACGAATTTGTTCATTGACGCAAACGCTATCCATGGGATTAGCACAACGATTCATCGCATCGACCATGATATTATAGGCATCTGCCCCTAAAGCGGTGAAAGAGTTCAGCTCTTTTTTGCCTGTTTTTTTCTCATACGCTGCGATAAAATCTTTTGATTTCTGCGTTGGAGGTGCACTGTAATCAAACGCATCGGTAAACATATATCCTTCAATGGCTTCGCCACCTAAATCAATAAAGGTTTGATTGGCAACACCATCACCTGAGAAAAAGGGTTTATTTAAATCTACTTGTTTGGCTTGACGTTTAATCATAGAGGCTTCGGTATGATAAACAGGTAAAAACACAAAATCCGCATTGAGCGCTTTAATTTGTGAGATAACGGCTTTAAAATCTTTATCGCCAGAGTTAATACGAATCTCTTTCACCACTTTTCCACCATTTTTAGCAAAGGCTTCGCTAAACGCTTTAGAAAGACCCAACGAATACACTTGCGCTTGATCCGTCACTACCACCGCTGTTTTTAACCCCAAATCTTTGGTCGCATAGTTCGCAACCACATTGCCTTGAAACGAGTCGATAAAACAGACACGATTGGCATACATGCGTTTTTCAGTCAATTTATCATTGGTTGCCGCAGGGGCGATCACAGGAACCTTTTTTTTTCTCTGCAATGGAGATAATTTGCGCCGTATTGGTACTAATCATCTCACCAATAATACCCACCACTTTGTCTGAAATAATCAATCGTGTTGCGGCATTGGCGGATTCAACTTTATCGCCTTTGGTATCGACTAAGACCAATTTAACGCTGTCACCATTTTGAAGTTTTGGGCTAATCGCATTTGCAAGTTCAATGCCTTCATACGCAACTTGACCATACCCAGCAAGGGCACCACTCATGGGAAGAATAACACCCACATTAATCTCTTTTGCCATCATGCTTGTTGCCAAAATAGCAACAAGGCTCATTAATTTCACAGATAAACGCATATATGTCTCCTTTAAAATTGCACTTAAAGTTTAACACAATGAAGATTAGGTTTGAATCAAAAGAGAAGAAAAGAAGAAAGAGAGGGAAACCCTCTCGTGGAATTAAGCGTGGTTATTTTCAGCAACATTGAGTGATTGTGAAACATCTACAATAATTTGTAATTTTTTAATAATATCTTCCATAGCACGGCTCTCTTCCTTTGCGGCAATACTAATGCGCTCTACTTCCGCTTGCGTATGAATAATCTCATCAACCGTACGTTGCAGTGCTGGAACAATTTGATCCACCACTTTTTGCACTTCCATAATGGAAACACGAATACTATCGGTTGATTTATTACTCTGATCGGAGAGTTTTCTAACTTCACTTGCCACAACCGCAAATCCTCGTCCATGATCCCCAGCACGAGCCGCTTCAATGGTCGCATTCAATGCTAAGAGATTGGTTTCACTGGCAATATACTTAATCGCTGTTGTAATATTTCCAATCTGCTCCACTGCATTGGTTAACTCTTGTGCCATATCGTTGGTGATTTGAACATTTTTCACCTCAGAAGCCAATTTGGTATTGACGACAACAATTGTATTGGCTGTATCTTCAATCGATTTTGAAGCATTTTGCGTAATCAGTGAAATCTCTTTGGTCTGCTCTGCTAATGTTTTAGAAATATCTCTGGCTTCTTGAAGCGCCTTATCACTATTAATAGCGGTGACCACTTGTGCTAAAGAGCTTACACTCTCTGCCGTCGCTGTTCGTGGTGGACTTGGGATGACCGTTACATCAGGTCGCAATAAAGAGCTGTATTTTGTGTACAAAGCCTTTCCTGAAGAGACATAACCATCTGTTCCAATAATATACTTAGCATTGCTTAGTGCTTCTCGTGTCTCAGCCTCACTACACTCATCAAAAGGAACCACTTTATAACTGACATGGTCTAATTTATAAAATTTTAAAAATTTAAGTAAAACATTTGCGCCTGATTGGCTGTTGTTAAAAACAATGACATTTTCTCCAGCAGGAATACGACTAACCGCAACAAAGAAATCTGTAGGTGGCACAAATTCAACCGAAATGACTTTCTCTTGTCCATATTTTTTAACCATTTCATCGTAACGATTTGCAAAACAGACCACCAAATCAAAACGAGAAACATCAAAATTTTGATAATTCGCCAACGTCGCTTTTTGATAAGTTGCAGCTGTTGCCAGCGTAGCATCAACCAACGAGACAAGTTCTTGCGTCGTTGCTTCATTTGCTCCAATTAAAAGTAGATTAACGCTCATTGTTTTCCTTTAAGCAGTGTAATGATTGAGACAATATTTTTATTTTAGTGCATTCCGCATAAATCAGCCCTTTAACCATTGTAAGCAAAAGATACGGATAAAAAAAGGGATGAAAAAAAGACTCCTGTTATTTTTATAGAAACAAAGACCCTATATGGCACCTTTTCACACAAATAATCTTTACATGTAAAGATTATTTGGCATCTAGTTTCATGATATTTTCACGCCTTATTTTTGCCATTTCAGCATCAAAAGGAAAAAGAAACCATGTGATGCAGTTCATCAAGACTCAAAGATGTTGAACGATTAAGAAGACCCGTACGAATTTCTCCTCCTAATTTTCCAAACGCATAACAATAAGAAGATGGAGTGGGTGCTGGTTGTATAGGCTCTAAGGTAGAAATACGTGAGCATTGATCGACCCAAACAAAGGGGTTATCATCGCTAAAATCGTGCAAATACCCAAACAATTTGGTCGTTTCAAAAAATTTAATCTTCACTTCAAAAAAAGGATTGACTTCTAACGTTTCATTTAACCGTAACAAAATAGGAAATTTATAAAGTGTCGAGCCGATTTTAAACTGTTTTTTTGTTCCATCAAGCACCAAATCATGCTTGATTTTTGGAAATGCCCAAAAACGGCTAATCTCTTTTGACCACGCACTCAAAAGCGCATCAAAATTCGAAAATGATTCAGCTAATGAGGGAGCTTCTTTGAGTAAATTTCGCCCCAACCCTAGCGTTGCGTCATAGCCTAAAAACGGTAAAAGTGTCGCACCAATATCCAGCGTCGTACCTACCTTTTTCAACCTTTTTTCCCTCTTTTTGGCGTGGGTCAATAATCATAAATTGATTGCGACGTTTACCTTTCATCAAATCATCAATCGCCATATTGTGCATCGCAAGGTGGTCAGAACCTACCACGATAATCGTATTTTTACCATAGGGTGATTTTTGAATCTGCTCAATAAAACGAGCAATCAGCTCATCCGAACACATCGCCGCATTGAGCATTGAGTTATCGCCTTTTTGATAACGCTGTGCTTTACAACTTTTGGAGACATGCCCATAGGGATGATGGGTATCCATCGTGGAGATAAACATCGCAAATTTTTGTTTACTTTTAGAAAGTTTCTTAAAATCATTCATAGAAAATTCAAACAAGCTATCATCATACAAACCCCACGGTGTTTGATACCTTTTGTCCTTTAAGCGTGACTTTAACTCATTAATCCCTTTAATATCTGAAAACTTATGCGTTTTATAGAGCTTATCCACCCCTGCAAACTCCAAAGAAGAGCCACTGCGATAAATAAGTTTATACCCCTCTTTATGCAACATATCGCTCATACACACCGCCCCTGAATAGAAGGTACTCATTTTAGACATGGAGTTGCCCTGCGGTGAATGCTCTCCTGTGGAGGGCGTTACCAAAGGGATTCCACACAAAACAGAGGTCATCCCAGCAATCGTCCAGCTCGTTCCTTGCGCTTGTTCAATTTCTGTAAAATAGATATTGGCTTCACGAATGGATTTTAAGCGTGTCATTAAAGAAGGGAAAATGCTCTCATCAAAATAGGTATCTTCCAAACTCTCCGCAAAAATATAGACTAAATTAGGGTGTTCCTCGCTGATGGACTTCAAACTAGGCTCTTGGTAATACTCTAAAAAAGGGTACTCAAGACTAAGCGCATTTTCAATCCCCATCATTTTTAAAAGGCTTTGCGTAAAAAAAATGAACACTCGGATGTAAGGCAAAAGCACTCAGAAGAAGCATTAAGGAGAAAAAGCCTCTCACTTTCTTAGGTGTTTCAAGCAAAACATTTTTCATTAAACGATAATAAACAATCGAAAAAATCAAACTACTAATAAAAAGCCCCACGCCAAAAGCAATGATGATATAATAATCACCAAAGCCCGAACCGTCCAAACCATACAGAAGGTGAAAAATAACTGCATCGTTAATGCCCTCACCCGTAAAATAATCAGAAACAATATAAAAAGCACTTAAAATCATATAGATAAAAACAACCAAAGCCCCTAAAAAAGCACTTTTACTGTTTTGTGTACGGTTTTTACATGTAAAAAGAAACAATAAAAAAAGTCCCAAAGAAAGACCATAAAAAAATAATTCATACGCAGTGCCTATCCTTAAATTATTTACGTGCGCATTATAGCTTTTTATCAGCATTCTCAGCCTATTGACTTTTTTTTCTCTCATGTGATTAAATTTTAATCATATAGCTGTATATTTTAAACTCCATTGAGTGCTAAACTTTCATCAGTTTAACTTTTAGGAGGATGGATATGAGAACAAAACGCTTTGTACTTTCAACACTGCTTGCTCTCTCAAGCACATGGGCTGCTGAAGAGGGTGTTACTGAGGTCGCGAAGGCCGTTCCAACACTCGATGTTGGCAATACCGCATGGGTTTTAATGGCAACCGCACTGGTGATGCTTATGACACCTGCTGGTTTGGCACTGTTTTACGGTGGCATGTCACGCTCTAAAAACTTACTCAACACTGTTGCGATGAGTGTTATGGGATATATTATCGCTTCCATCGTGTGGATTGTGTGTGGATACTCTTTGGCGTTTGGTGCGGACATTGGGGGTGTGATTGGGTTTGATTCGCTCTTTTTTAAGTGGTATTAAAGTGACTGATATTTGGGCAACAGGTAACATTCCTGTCCTTCTTTTTGTCGCCTTTCAAATGACCTTTGCGGGCATCACCGTAGCACTTATTAGCGGTGCGCTCATTGAGAGACTGAAATTTTCAACATGGATGATTTTTGCGGCATTGTGGATTATTGGGGTGTATGCACCCGTGGCACACTGGGTCTGGGGTGGCGGTTTTCTCTCTAAAGATGGTGTTCTTGACTTTGCAGGCGGTACGGTTGTTCACATTAACGCAGGTGTGGCTGGCTTAGTCATTGCCATTATGCTTGGCAAACGCAGTGATTTTGGCAAAGCCATGTTCCCATCATCTGTAACCCTAACCGTTTTGGGTGCGAGTATGCTCTGGTTTGGATGGTTTGGATTTAACGCAGGTAGCGAATTAGGTGCGGATGGCATTGCGGCGAGTGCCTTTTTAGTCACGAACATTGCAGCGGCGATTGCGGCACTTTCATGGATGATTATCGAGTATGTCACCTATAAAAAGTTTACCCTTCTAGGCATTGCTTCGGGCATTGTAGCAGGCTTAGTCGCCATTACACCAGCAGCGGGCTTTGTTGATACCAAAGGCGCACTTGTCATTGGTTTTGTCGCGGGATTGGTTGGTTTTTACGGTGTCAATGGTCTTAAAAAAGCGTTCAAATACGATGACTCTTTAGATGCTTTTGGTATCCACGGTTTAGCGGGTATTTGGGGTGCGATTGCCACAGGTATCTTTGCAAACCCTGAAGTCAATGAGTTAGGTACAGGGCTTTTATATGGCAATGCCGCTCAAGTGCTCATCCAAGTAGAAGGTGTTGTGGTAACTGCCATCTACACAGCGATTGCCACAGCGATTATCTTTAAAGTAGCTTCTGTCTTAACAGGTGGAGCACGTGTCTCTGCTGAGGTTGAGTCACAAGGCTTAGATGAGATGGAACACGGCGAAAAAGCCTTTAACCTAAGATAAGAGAAGGATAGAAGATGAAAAAAATTGAATCGATTATTAAACCTTTTAAACTTGAAGATGTTAAAGATGCTTTAGCAGAGCTTGACATTACCGGTATGACGGTCAGCGAAGTAAAAGGCTACGGAAGACAACAAGGACACTCTGAACTTTACAGAGGCGCTGAGTATGTGGTTGATTTTTTACCAAAAGTCAAAATCGAAGTGGTCGTAGCAGATGAACTGGTCGATAAAGTCATTGATGTGATTATTAAAAATGCCCGCACAGGCAAAATCGGTGATGGAAAAATATTCGTCACTGATGTAGAAAAAAGCATTCGTATCAGAACAGGTGAAACCGATAACGAAGCGGTTTAAGCGTGTAAAGTGGGGATGGATATCCCCACACCTGTAAACACAAACTAAGAGATAAACCTTAAAACTTTAGCTACCCCCCTCTTAATCTCTTTTCTCAACACATACCATTATGACATCATTAAGTCTTACTACTATAGAAGTTTTGTGAGAATAAATGATTTAATTTATGTTATAGTTACATACTTAATCTATTAATAACCGATTTAGTATGTAAAAAGGAAAGGTATGGACATCGCCATTGAAAAAGCGTTAGCCTCTTTTAAATCTCATATTATCGACCATGCAACGCTTGCAGACATTCTCTTAACACTTGGATACTCACGCATCAATGACAAGATAGCGGATCTTAAACGAAGAGGGATGATTGTTTCTTTAAAAAGTGGTTTATACGTTCATACTTCGCCTTTGTCTTCAAATATCGTCTCAAAAGAGATAATTGCCAATAATCTTCTTGGACCCTCTTATATCTCCTTTGATTATGCGCTTAGTTTTTATGGACTGATCCCTGAGCGTGTTCATGAGGTCACCTCTGCTACGACCAAAAGAAGTAAAGCATTTCAAACAGACTTTGGGGTGTTTAGTTATAGACAAATCAACAAAGAAATTTATCCTATCGGTTTGCAAATTCACTCTTTAAAAAATGGCAATTTTCTCATGGCATCCAAAGAAAAAGCACTTTGCGATAAAGTCTATTTCACCAAAGATATATCTATAAGAACCAAATCAGCCATGATGGAGTTTTTAATCAATGACTTTACGAATAGATTTAGATGAGCTGATAAATTGTGATATAGAGACACTAAAGCACTACAAAAACATCAGTAAATCTAAAAAAAATTGAACTTTTAGCAAGTATTTTAGAAGGGTTGAAACAATGACTATCATAGAGCAGATGCTTAACAAATACACTATTCAAAGCGAAGATGAACTGCTAAATGCCCTTAAAGAAGTTTTTCAAGAGATCACTTTATTAGGACTTTATCGGGGTGGTTTCTTTGAAAAAGCGGCTTTTTATGGCGGTAACGGCTCTTCGCATACTTTACGGACTCAATCGTTTTTCTGAGGATTTGGACTTTACACTGTTGGAGAAAAATCCAAACTTTGCTATTGAAAAATATTTTTTACATGTAAAAGAGGAGTTTGAAGCACTAGGCATCTCAATCACCCTTAGCAAAAAAACTAAAGTGACGTCGTCCACCATAGAATCAGCCTTTTTGAAAAACGATACTTCCATCCATACGCTTAACATTCAAGCCAATAATTTAGACACTATTTTAAATGGTGTCCTCAGTGGCAAGAGGTTGAAGATCAAATTTGAAGTGGATACAAATCCACCATTAAAGTTCCAAACCGAATCAAAAACACTGCTTTTACCCATCACTTTTACGGTCAAATCCATGACTCTGCCAAACCTGTACGCAGGTAAAATGCACGCCTTGCTTTTTAGAAATTGGCAAACAAGAGTAAAAGGTCGTGATTGGTACGACTTTGAGTGGTATGTCAAAAATGGTGTAAAATTGAATTTGTCCCATTTGGCTGAACGAATGGTTGAAAGTGGCGATTTAGAAAAAGGCACATTGCTCACGAAAAAAACTTTTTAAAACACTGCTTGATAAAAAAATTGATACTTTACATGTAGAAAGTGCCATCGCTGAAGTTGAAAGCCATTTTATCAAAGATACTAGCGTGTTTGATTTTTGGTCAAAAGATTATTTAAATTGTTGGCTGAGC
>JAJOKG010000098.1 GCA_021206415.1 Sulfurospirillum sp.
TTGCTGATATTGGTAGCCATCCACAATGTTTAGCTGAGTCTATGCAATTAAAAATGGATCATGTTATCGTTGATAGCGTTTTTAAATATTTCAAAAATAGATATTTCCCAATGGTAGGGTAGACACAAAATTTGAGACTTTTCAATTTGGAAAAACTGCAATGATGGAAGAATATATAAAGAATTTGTTCAAAATAAACTATGTGATATAAGTCCTTCAAACAACGATAAAATTCAATCTTTACTTTATATTGCTTTTCGACTAAGGAATAATCTTTATCATGGCATTAAGGATATCTCAAAACTTTATGATCAAAATGAAAATTTCAAGCAAATTAATTTGTTTTTAATGGAAGTTGTAGATAAAAAGATATTTTAAGAGAATCAGAAATTAATAGAAAATAGGGGCAGGCAATTTAATATGACCAACACCACACCAACATCAAATATCCTTATTTACCAAAGCGAAGATGGTCACACTAAAATAGAAACAAAGCTTGAAAATGAGACAGTTTGGCTGACACAAGCGCAACTGTGTGAGCTTTTTCAAAAATCAAAAGCAACGATAAGTGAGCATATAAAAAACATTTTTGCTGAGGGTGAATTAGTCGAAGATTCAGTTGTTCGGAATTTCCGAACAACTGCACAAGATGGTAAAAGTTATAACACGAACTATTACAACCTTGATGTCATCATCTCCGTAGGCTATCGTGTGAAGTCGTTGCAAGGTACGAAGTTTCGTCAATGGGCAACGGCGAGGCTTAAAGAGTACATCGTAAAAGGCTTTACGATGAACGATGAGTTACTCAAACGTGCAGGCGGCGGTAACTACTTTGAAGAGCTTTTAGCACGTATTCGAGATATACGAAGCAGTGAGAAGATTTTTTGGCGCAAGGTGCTTGACATCTATGCTACGAGTATAGATTATGACCCAAAAGCGGAGCAAAGCATCCTCTTTTTTCAAACGGTACAAAATAAAATGCACTAGGCAGTTCACGGCAATACAGCGGCTGAACTTGTCTATGAAAAAGCCGTATATGGGGCTTACGCATTTCAAGGGCACACACCCAACAAGGCAAGAGGTTGGTATTGCCAAAAATTATCTAAATGAAGATGAACTCAACCTTTTAAACCGAATGGTAACGGCTTACATAGAAGTGGCAGAAATCCAAGCGATGAGTCAAACGCCTATGTATATGAGCGATTGGATAAAAAGGCTTGATGAATTTTTGAAAATGACAGGCAAAGATATACTAGAACATGCAGGAAAAATGAGCCATGACCAAGCCACTCAAAAAGCGCATGATGAGTATGAAAAATACAAAGAGAAAACTAAAAATGAACTCTCTCGTGTTGAGCAAGATTTTATAGAGTATATTGATACAACAGTAAAGATGCTTAAAAAGACGAAGCCATAAGTTTACATGTAAAGCCAAAAGACTTTACATGTAAAGATTATTTTGGGCGTTTATCGACCACTCTCAATGCTTTTCCCTCACTTCTTTGTAAGGATTTTGGTGCGATGAGTTTGACTTCGACGTTGATGTAGAGGTTGTTTAGAAGGGCGTGTTCAAGGTTTTTCTTAAGTGCACCCAAGTAGCTGACATCATCGCTGATGAGGTGTTCGTCCAGTTCCACATCGACTTCGAGTTTATCGAGGTAGCCTTTTTTATCGGCGATGATTTGGTAGTTGAGCGTGATGCCTTCTTGTTTGGAGAGGACGTGTTCGATTTGGGATGGAAAGACGTTCACACCGTTGATAAGGAGCATATCGTCGCTTCTGCCTACGATGCTCTCAATTCTGCCGATAGTTCTGCCACAACGGCATGGAACACGTGTGAGCGAGGTAATGTCGCCCGTTCGGTAACGAATGATGGGTAAGCCTTGTTTGGTAAGCGTTGTGATGACCAGCTCACCTCTTTGACCTTCTGGAAGTACTTCACCCGTTTTTGGGTCGATAATTTCAGGGTAAAAATGGTCTTCATGAATATGTAAAAGGTTGGAGTGTTTGCAGTTGCACGCAACCCCTGGTCCTATAATTTCTGATAGCCCATAAATCTCGTGGTAGTCAATGCCCCAAATATGCGCTATTTCGTTTTTAAGCCCCTCACTGGTTGGCTCCGCTCCGAAAAATCCGACACGCAGTTTAAAATCTTTTTGGATGTCATAGCCCTCAGCTTTCGCCACTTCTGCCATATGAAGTGCAAACGAAGGTGTGGCAGTGAGTACCGTTGCGCCAAAATCTTTTAAAAGCAAGAGTTGGCGAGAGGTAAAACCCGTAGAACTTGGGATAACAGCGATTTTCATGCGTTCTGCGGCATTATGAAAGCCCAGACCACCCGTGAAAAGCCCGTAACCGTGTGAGTTTTGCATGATGTCTTGGCAGGTCACGCCACCCATGCTAAACGCTCTTCCCATCACTTCCGCCCAGATGTCCATATCGTGCTCCGTGTAGCCTACGACGGTGGGTTTGCCCGTGGTTCCACTACTGCTGTGGATGCGTACGATTTGATCCATATCGACGGAGAACATGCCAAAAGGGTAGTTGTCTCTTAGGTCTTTTTTCTTAGTAAAAGGGAGTTTGGAAAGATCTTCTAATGAGGTAATGTCTTGCGGTAAGACACCGTGTTCATCAAACTTTTTTTTTGTAAAAAGGCACGAGATGATACACACGAAGCAGTGTCTCTTTAAGATGTTTAAGTTGCCACGCTTGAAGCTCATCACGGCTTAGGCTTTCGTTTTTACTAAAGGTCATTTCACTGTTCCATTCTTTACATGTAAAAGTGTTTGGCTTGCACAATCTCAATATTTTGAGTTTTTAACGCCTCTATGGCATCATCAAAACGCTCTTTGGGCACACTAAAAAATGAAAATGCCCGTACTGGCTTCATAAAAGCTATACGTGTAGAGAATGTTGATTTTTGCTTCTGAGAGGGTGCTGACAACTTTTGTCAAAACTACCCACGACATCTTCAATTTTAACGCCAAAAACATCTGTAAAACGGACACTAAAACCTTCATCTTCTAAAATGGTTTTGGCTTTTTCAGGATTATCGACAATGGTACGCACCAAACCAAAATCGGTGGAATCTGCCAGTAAAATAGATTTTATGGAGATGCCATTTTTAGAGAGAATGCGTGTAAATTCACAGAGTTCTCCTGCTTTGTTTTCTAAAAAAACTGAGAGTTGTTTGATGTTGCATTTCATGAAAGACTCCTTTTGTCTATAACCCGTACCGCTTTACCAACACTTCGCTCAATAGTTCGTGGTTCAACGAGTTTGATTTCGGCGTTAATGTAGAGGTTGTTAAGCAGCTCATGCTGAATTTTTTTCTTGATGTTTTCTAACGCGCCAATGCTGTCTAATGGCATATCTTCCGTGACTTCTACCATGATTTCTAGTTTATCAAGATAGCCCTTTTTATCGGCGATAATTTGGTAATTAAGCGTAATGCCATCAATGTTGGAGAGTACATGTTCTACTTGTGAAGGGAACACGTTAACGCCGTTTACGATGAGCATATCATCGACACGTCCCATGACACTTTTCATGCGCACATGCGTTCGCCCACACGTACAAGGCGTTCGATCTAAAGAGCTGATATCACCTGTTCGGTAGCGAATAATAGGAAAAGCTTGTTTGGTTAAAGAGGTAATAACCAATTCGCCTTTTTCACCATAAGGCAAGACTTCAAGTGTTTTAGGATCGATAATTTCAGGGTAAAAATGGTCTTCAAAAATGTGCAAATCTTTGCTTTCAAAACAGTTACTGGCCACTCCTGGACCTATGATTTCAGAGAGACCATAAATTTCACAGTAGTGAATACCCCAAACACGAGCCACTTCTTCTTTGAGTCCAAGACTTGTAGGCTCTGCACCAAAAATACCGCATTTAAGCGTAAAATCATTACGCAAATCATATCCTTCGCTTAAAGCGGCTTCTGCCATATGCAAGGCAAAAGAGGGCGTGGAAGTTAAAACCGTCGCTCCAAAATCTTTCATCAGCATCAATTGGCGTGAGGTAAAACCACCTGAACTAGGCACAACGGTTGCTCCCACCGTTTCTGCGCCATAGTGAAGCCCGAGTCCTCCTGTAAAAAGCCCATAACCATAAGCATTATGCACGGTATCTTCTGAATTAACACCTGCCATGGTAAAAACACGTGCCATGACCTCATTCCACATCTCTAAATCGGCTTTGGTATAGCCAACAACCGTGGGTTTACCTGTGGTTCCACTGCTACTGTGTACCCGTACAATGGCATCTTTTTTTACCGCAAAAAGTCCAAAAGGGTAGTTGTCACGCAAATCTTGTTTTTTGGTAAAAGGAAGTTTTGAAATATCATCAATACTATGAATATCATCAGTCGTAATGCCAAGATCTGCAAATTTTTTCTGATAAAAAGGAACATTGGCACAAACACGTGCTACGGTATATTTTAAACGGGCTGTTTGGAGTGAGCGAAGTTTATAGTGAGGCAGTGTCTCTTCTGCTGACCAAATCATTGCATTCCCTTTGTATCGTTAATTCCTTGATGGAGCACAGCAATATTTTTCTCTGCGACTTTAGGATTCATTTGGGTAATAGCCTCTTCAATCTCTTTACATGTAAAAGGAAAATGGGCATCTTTTGCGAGGGTAACACCTAGCATATAGACATTTAGCGCATTAATGGGAAAAGCTTTCGCTTTGGCTTTAGCAAAGGCATCAATGCTATGCGTTTCAAAGCTAAGTTTAGGAAAATGTTGATCGGCATTAACAACAATGACTCCTTTTTCTTGACTCAAATATTGAATATTTCGAAGCGCCTCATTTCCTTCCAACGCTATGAGCAAATCAGCTTGCCCTTCATCAATAGCAGGGGCGTAAAACTCACCAATTTTTACATAACACGAAACCGAACCGCCTCGTTGAGACATGCCATGATTTTCTGTTCCTAAACATTTTTTGATTTTTAATCGCAGAGGCAATGCTTAACACCTTGACTAAAAAAACAGCACCTTGTCCACCAATGCCTGCAATAACAATTTGATATTTCATAAAACTATGCCTCCTCTTTTTTTTACGAACGCACCCGTAGGGCAGATAACCTCTAAACATGAGCCACACTCCGCACATAAGAAAGGGTCTATTTCCATTTTTCCTGCTTCATTATAATGCAGTGGTGGGCACTTGTAGTTGGTAATACACGCATCACAGGCGACACATTTATCCGCATCAATTTCCACAGCTATAGAACCTACATAAGAAGGAACATTTTCTTTATCAAGCACACAAAATTCTCGAATAACAGCGACAACGGGTGCCGTAGAATTTTTATAGGCTTCTTGTAAAGATTTTATAAAATCAACGGTTTTTTCCAAATGCGGTTCATACACATATTCATGACAGTGTACGCCACACCCTTCTACAATACGTTTAATATCAATTTGTGCTGGATTAAAGCGCTCTGGAGTGGTTTGACGTCCTGTCATAGCGGTGGTGGAGTTATCTAAGATAACCAAAACAAATCGATGGTTTTGATAGATGGCATTGATCAGTGGGGCAACGCCTGAATGTAAAAAGGTACTGTCTCCTATGGTTGCAATAACCGTTTTATCAGGATCTGAGATACTAAATCCACTGGCCATTGAAATACTAGCCCCCATACACAAAATGGTGTCAATCGCTGCTTGATTCAGCCCTAATGTGTAACAGCCAATGTCTGAGGTATAGATGGATTTTTTCTTTTTAAAAACTTTGGTAATCGCAAAATGCACATCACGGTGTGGACAACCTGGACACATATTAGGTGGGCGTTTAGGCAGTTCTTGGGTGTATTTTTCACTTTTATAAGCAGAAGTTGCTTTCATCACACCAGTTTTAACCAATGCGTCTAAGACTTTATCTTTAGAAAATTCATCAATAAGATGCAGATGTTTGGTGAGTTTTCCATACAGTTTTGGTGAGCTTAATTGCTCTTCAATACAGGGGTAACTCTCTTCAAAAATAATAATTTTATCGTAGTCTTCAAACAGGGCTTCAAGCTTTTCTTTGGGAAGCGGGTAGGGCATATCGAGTTTTAAGATATCCGCTTTAATTTCTAACTCTTCTATCGCTTCTTTAACGTAGCCATCACCCGTTCCACTGGTTAAACACAAGATGCTCGCACCTTTTAAAGCATGTGTTTTGGGTTTGATTAAATGATCCCAATTCCACATTTTAAGCGCTTCAAGGCGTTCTATTTGCTCTAAGCCTTGTCTAAAACGACCTGCGGGTGGTACAGCGCCCCAACGAGGAATATTACGCTCAAAATTGCCTTTATTTGCTTTTACATGTAAAGATTCATCCACATTACAAATCTCTCTGGCATGGCTGACACGCATGACAGGACGAAGCATAACAATGGTTTCAAAGTCATGCGAGAGTTGTATGCCTAGCTTTACCATATCGTACGCTTCTTGTGGTGTCGCAGGGTCAAGCACAGGAATTTTGGCAAATTTAGCAAAACTTCGGCTGTCTTGTTCGGTTTGAGAGGAGTAAAAGCCAGGGTCATCACAAGAGACTAAAAGCATTGCGCCCTTAAGTCCAATGTAAGAAGCACTCATAAGCGCATCACTAGCAACATTAAGCCCCACTTGCTTCATGGTGGCACAGGTTCGTTTGCCAGAAATAGCTCCCGCATAAGCGACTTCAAAGCCCACTTTTTCATTGGTTGACCATTGAGCATAGGCTTCTAAGTTATTTTTATCACGAAATTTTTGAAAATTTCCTAAGATTTCACTCGAGGGCGTACCGGGATAACCTGAGACCATATCAACGCCTGAATGAATAAGTCCTAGAGCAATCGCTTCATTGCCCATTAAAATTTGTTTCATAGTGCTGTGCTCCATCTGTATCTAATGTTTTAAAGGGTATTAAAAGAAAGATTATAATTTACTTATCTAAGAGATAGGTTGAAATTCTTTACATGTAAAATGGGGAGTTTTGAAACTTTAAAGATTTTTTATACGATAAATATGTTTTAAATGAGAATGAATTAAAGTGATTTATATTACTTTTTGAAAACTTTGCGAAAAAGAGGTACGTATGGAAACATTTGACTTGGGTGTTGGATTGGCATTTTGGCTGATGAATGCTAGTGCTCTTTTGTGTGTTATTTATGGCATTGTTTATTGGAACAAAGACAAAGAAGAAAAAACGCTCAATACGAAGACGTGGGACAAAGATGAAGCAAAAATCAATAAGGATTTGTAATGGGTGTGTTTGAAAATATTATTATTATTCTCTATCTTTTTGTTTTGGGGTATTTGGGATTTGTAGGGTACAAGCAAACAAAAAATTCAGCAGATTATCTGATTGCTGGAGGCAATACACATCCTTTTGTGATGGCGTTAAGTTATGGGGCAACATTTATTTCAACCGCTGCCATTGTAGGTTTTGGAGGTGTGGCGGCATGGCTTGGAAATTCTTTGTTATGGCTTACATTTTGCAATATTTTTATTGGTGTTTTTATTTGCTTTTTGTTTTTTTTAGGCAATCCCACACGAAAAATGGGTATAAGGCTGAATGCCCACACGTTTCCTGAATTATTAGGAAGGCGTTTTAACTCTAAATTCATTCAAATTTTTGGCGGTGTTTTAATTGCTTTTTTTTATGCCACTGTATGCTTCTGCTGTTTTAATTGGAGGGACAGAATTCATTGTGGCATATTTTAAAGTCGATTATCATATGGCTTTGTTAGTCTTTTCTATCATTATTACAGGATATGTGTTAGCAGGTGGTTTAAAAGGCGTTATGTTAACCGATGCGCTTCAAGGTGTCATTATGTTTATGGCAATGTTGATTCTTTTGGTAATGGTTTTTAAATCGGTTGGAGGCGTGGATATAGGTTTTTTTAAATTAGAAGAGGTTTGGAGTAAAACCGTTGCTACATTAAGTAATGTTTCCATTAAGGAATTGCAAGCAGGAAGTCCCGATTTTTTAATGAAGCTTTCTATGAATTGGGGATTTCAAGGTTGGAATAAAATGCCACTGTTTCTTTCTGAGGGATGGTTGTTTGTCATCACTTCTATTACGATGGGTGTGGGAATTGGTGTTCTTGCTCAACCGCAACTCGTGGTTCGTTTTATGACCGTTAAAAGTAAAAATGAGCTCAATCGTGCAGTCTTGATTGGGGGTGTTTTTATTATTGCAATGACAGGTATTGTCTTTATTGTAGGTTCTCTCTCTAATGTATGGTATTACGAATTTAATGAAGGGAAAAATGCACTTCAAAGTACAAGCGGTGTGGGTAAAGTCATTCCTCATTTTATTAATGCGTCTATGCCAAAATGGTTTGCGTTTATCTTTTTATTTGCTCTGATTTCTGCGGCGATGAGTACACTCTCAAGTCAATTTCATGCCATGGGAACAGCTATTGGGCGAGATGTATTTGAGCAAATAGTGGGCAAAAATAGTCCAAATTCATTACTGATTACACGTATGGGTGTTGTTATTATGATTGTAATTTCGGTTTCTTTGGCTTATATTTTTGATAAGCAGCCAGCTATTATTGCGCGGAGTACATCTATTTTCTTTGCCTTATGTGCAAGTATCTTTTTGCCTGCGTATATAGGAGGGCTTTTTTGGAGACGCATGACTAAAAAAGGGGTGATTGCATCGATGGGCGTTGGAGCCTTTGTTTCAACATTTTGGCTTTTATTTGTTCATTTTCAAGAGGCTAAAGCACTTGGTCTATGTAAAGTGCTTTTTGGCGTAGATTCACTTTTAAGTGGAAAAATTATTTTTGTGGACGCACTCATAATCGCTTTACCTCTTTCCGTATTAACGGCAATTGTGGTATCGCTCATGAGTAAACCGGAAAGTCCAGCATTGCTTAGAAAATGTTTTGAAGATTAACAGAGGGAATTACCCTCTGTATTCACATTGATGGGATTTAATACTTCCTGTGAGAAAATTACGTGTTTTTTTAATTTTTTGCATGGTTACCCATGTCTCTTCTTTTTCGTTTTTTATAATGAGCAAAGCCTCTTCAATCAGCGCAGATGCTTGACGCATCTCCTCTTTACTCTTAAATTCTGGCATTTCAAAAATAAGCTTTTCAATACGCTTACTGTTGGCTTCAACGACAGCAACGGTAAATGCATCAATCCACGATTTCATCGGTCTCTTCTTTCCATGCTTGCAGTAATTCTTTGGTTACATTGAGCACTTCATCAAGTCTTTGAATGTCATTATGTAGATTTGCTTCTGTAAGCAACCTGAGCTGTTGGGTGTAAAGACCACGTAGATAATACGCAATCGTTCCTCCCTCATAGTTGAGTGAATGAATAAGCTCTGCAAAAATAGCAGAAGTACGATTAATCCAATACGTTCTCTTTTCAATATTCCCATCTTCAATGGCTCTCTTAGCTTGGGAAGTAAATCGCAAAACCCCCTCATACAGCATTTTAATCAATTTTTCAGATGACTCTATTGAAATGTTATTTTGTGAGTACGTTGAATAAGCTAAATTGGTATACATAGGTTTTCCTTTTATAATTAATTGTCACTATCTGCATTAATAAGATACGATAAAGACTGGAATGAAGTTGTCAGTTGATTAATAATCGTATCATAAGCAGCAAATTTCTTTGCCATTGCTTCGTATTTTGTGTCAAGACTTTCTACGAGTTTGGCTCGTTGCTCGGTCAATAGCGTTTTTTTCTGTTGTTAATGATTCAGCATAAATAGATAAAACACCTTCACTACTATCTGTGTAGGTTTTTAAGAGGTCATTGATAGAAGAAAACATACCCACATGTGTTGTGCTCGAACCATTGACCGTGGTTGCTTTAAGTCCTAATGAATCAAGTGCTGAGCTTTTACTGCTAATAATAATATTTTCACCTGTGGTACTTTTAAGCGTAATTGCATTGTTAGAATCCACACTGGCTGTTACACCTGAAATCCCCGCTGCATTAATAGCATTTTGCAAAGCAAGCGCGTTTTCTTCAGCGGTTGCACCAGCAGTTGTGCTAAAGCGAACACCTACATCATTAATGGTTAAGTCACCATACGTGATATTAAGAGCGCCAGAAGCCACGCTTGTTCCTTGAAATGTCGTAGTTGCGTAGGTTGTAGAGCCTGAAAAGTAATCTTGAATATCTTGAGGGTCACTGTTTATCTTAGCGGTAAATGTACTCTCCGTAAATTCCAGTAAACCTGAAGAATTTAGTGAAATACCATAATCCATTAAGCTTCTACCTTCCTCGTCAATAGAAAGAAGTTGTTTGCGAAGGGTTGAACTTAAAGAAGTCAGTTCGCTAACACCTTGAAATACACCTGCGGTACTCGTTTCACTGTTATAAGAAGTGGCTGTTTTTAAATTAGACATAAGATTATTATAAGACGTTACGAAACTGTTGAGCTGTTCTTTGACATCACTCCAATCTTGAGTAATGGAAACTTTGGTTGATTCCGTTTCTGTTTGCTCTTTATTGAGGGTGATGTTAACACCTACCATTAAATCATCAATGGTATTAGAAGAACGAGTAATGCTAACACCATTAAAAGTGAAACTAGCGTCTGTGGCTGTTTGGAGATGATTATCTGCATTCGTTAAGCCTAATGCATCTGTTGATGTGCCTGATTGAACGGTAATGGCATTATCCGCTCCTGTACTATCAGACTTCAAGATAAGTCGGTAAGGATTTGTGCCACCCGTATTGAGTAAAGAGGCAGTCACTTTTCCATCCATTTTATCGTTAATCATATCAGCTAAGTCAGAGAGTGTTGTTGCTGCTGTGACACTAAAATCGTACGATTTTCCATCAATTTCAAGGGTGATAGTATCGTTTCCTGATGCAAAGGTACTTGTCTTTTCGGCATACGAAGTGCTTTGATAAACATCTTGTTTTGCTAATTCTTCAACACGAATCGTAAAATCTTGTACATTCGTTCCTGCATCTGCTGTAATGCTGATAGCATCATTTGAAACGGTAGTGGAGCGTTGAAGGTACGATGTCTCATCTGAAAGGGCACTGGTTGACGCTTTCAGTGTCGATGCTAACGTGGTAATCGTTGAGAGGTCTGTTTGCTTGGTTGAATTTGTCTCTAATTTCGCATCAATAGGGTCAAGCTGTGCTGTCTCATCGACTGCTCTTAACTTATCAATAGTATCATAACTTAGTACACCATCACTACCAAGTCCGAGTGAGCTTAAGCTACCTGTTGCCATTGTCTATCCTTTTTTATCAAAAATTATTCCTACGATTTCTTTCATTTTAGCCGAAAGATCCATCGCCTCTTCGGTTGGAATCTTACGGATGGTTTTACCCGTACTTTTTTCCATGACATTCACATACATCATGCTGATTTCATCGTTAAAACCAAACGCAATGTTTGTCTCTAGCTTATCCATTTGCTGATTAAGCTCTTTGATGGTTTGCGTTAACGCATCCCCGCCTTGTTTCGCAATCTCTTGATTGGTTTTGCTTACCTCATCAGTCTTTCTTATTTCACTCGTAGAAGCCGTATCTGAAACCTTTGGAGCGATTGTCGTTCCAACTTGCTTGCTGGTTGCGCTAAATACATCCATCACTGCCCTCCTGATATGATTCTCTTTTTTCTTATGGACTACATCGACACATCTTCTGTTTTATTTAATTTCTTAAGTAGGGGTATGTTATATTTCTAGCACAATTCCCTTACGAAAGGTCAGTATGAAAGTCGCGTTAGTGTGTCAATCTTTACTCTTAAATCGCGCATTAAAAAGTTTTTTGGGTGATTTGGTTGTCCCTTATAAACAGTGCGATTTTGTGATTAGCGACAAAAAAAATTGAACTGGATAAACCTATTTTTTATATTGCCAGTCATGAGGGAAATCTACTGATACCTTTTTCAAAATCAACCTTACTTCTTGCGCTAGAAAAGTTTTTTCAAGAACTGTTAATGAGACAAAGCAGTGTGGATGATATGGTGCCTCAACCTAATAACACACATCTTTTAGAAGAAAAAATTACAGCTTTAACGGAAAAATTTAGAGCTGAATTGATTCAAACGATTCGAGGATTTTATGGAAACTAAATCGCTTTTTACGATCATCACCGCAGGCAAATATAAGCATAAAAAAAATTGAACTTCCTTCTTTGGAGAGCACACGCAGTACCAAAGCGATTTTAAAGGGCTCCTTGTTCGATACGCTTCAATATGACATCGTCGATGAAGTTTTTGTTGAAGTTTTTGGCGGTAGTGGTTCTATGGGACTTGAAGCACTTAGCCGTGGTGCAAAACATGCCTATTTTATAGAAAAAGACAAGGCGGCTTTTTCTATTCTTAAACACAATTGTGAAAGCATTGACAAAGCCCATACGACAGCCATGCATGGAGATAGCTTCCTGCTCTTTCCTACCTTGTTAAATACCTTTACATGTAAAGCTTATTTTTATTTTGATCCTCCTTTTTCGATTCGTGATGGCATGGAAAATGTGTATGAAAATGTTTTATCTTTGATTGCTATGATTCCTCAGGAAAAAGTGCATTTTATTGCGATTGAGCATATGAGTACGCTGGTCTTACCAGAGAGTATTGGTCTTTTTAAACTGCATAAAACAAAAAAATTTGGAAAAAGTTCTCTTTCGTATTACATGTAAAAAATTGGAACATTAATTGCTTTTATGTTGGCAGTAACGCCGATTATAAAGGGAATAAATGAAACTGACAAGACTCTTCTTCATTTGGGTTGTAGCGCTAAGTAGCCTTTACGCACAGCGTTTGGGTGATATTGCGAATGTCATTGGCGTCAGAGACAATCAACTTATTGGTTATGGTTTGGTTGTGGGGCTCAATGGTACGGGCGATGGCTCATCTTCTGAATTTACGCTTCGTTCACTTTCAAATCTATTGCAAACGGTGAATGTTAAAATTGATCCTAATGATATTAAGTCAAAAAACATTGCAGCAGTTGTGGTCACAGGAAAATTACCCGCATTCGCAAGGCAAGGTGACAAACTTGATGTTACGGTTTCTTCCATTGGTGATGCAAAGTCACTTCAAGGAGGAACTTTGCTTCTTACACCACTTAAGGGTGTTGATGGAAAAATTTACTCTTTGGCTCAAGGCTCTTTGACTATCGGTGGAATGAATGGCAAAGAAAAAGGTCAACTCAATCACCCCTCAGCTGCCAATATTTTTAGTGGAGCAGTTGTGGAGCGAGAGATTGAGTATGATTTGCATGAACAGGAGTTTGTCAACCTTTCTTTAAAAGAAGCCAATTTTAATACGGCAGTTTCTGTGCAAAATGAACTTAACAAAGCTTTTGGTAAAAAAGTTGCTGTTGCGACTGATTCACGTACCATCCGTATGATGAAACCTTCTCATCTTTCAACCGTAGAATTTTTAGCACAAACCTTAGATATGGATGTTTATTATGAGCGAGAGGAAAAAATCGTGATTGATGAGCGAACAGGAACGATTGTTTCAGGTATCAATATTAGAGTAGCTCCTGTGGTGGTAACGCACGGTGATATTACGATTAAAATTGAGCCAAGCGAAATTATCCCTGATGAAAAAAAGTGTGGATATTGGCGATAACGTTCAAATTGTCGGAAGCGAAAGTCGCATTAAAATGCAAAGAGAAAGTATGACCGTTGCCAACATTGCACGAGCGCTCAGTAAATTAGGAGCGCGTCCTAAGGATATTATCTCTATTTTGCAAAACATCAAACGCTCAGGCGCTATTACAGCACCATTGGAGGTCATCTAATGCAGGTTGATAATAGTGTGGCATTACTGAATGCAAATTATAGTGCTCCATTTTCACAAACAAAATCGCAAGCAAGTGATGCCTTATTAAAAGAGCAAACGGATAAATTTGAAGCTTTTTTTTCTGAAGCAAGTGCTTGATATTGCCATGAACAGTGAAGAGGAAAATGGGCTTTTTGAAAAAGACGCAGGCGATAAGATTTATAAATCGATGTATAACGATACTATGAGTAGTGCATTAAGCGGTGGTTTGGGGTTAAGTCAGATGTTATTTGATTATCTCAAAGAAGGGCGTTAAAGTTTTATTGTTTTGGACGATATGGTTGTAAAGAATTACAATTTTAAAGGGTCTAAAATGATTTCAAAAGTTCAGACGTCCAATGTGGCGTATTTAAAACAAAGTGCTCCTAAAGAAGATGCTTCTAAGGGTATTTCAAAAACAGAAAAGAGTGAGGGAGTGGATAAACTCTCTGCAATTAAAGCCCAGATTGAAAATGGAACATACAAAATTGATCTTGAAAAAACAGCTGGGGCAGTGGCAGAAGAGTTACTCTAAATCCTTACATGTAAAAAGGATAAACGATGTTGACGCACTATTTACGAAATGCAATACAAGATATAGATCATCTTATTGAACAAACACATAAAGATATAGCAGATATCAAAGTAGCTAAACACAGTGAAGTTTTTGAGAGAGCAAAAATTAAAGAGGATTTAATTCATTCCTTTGAAAATAAAAAATCGCTCCTAGATAATGAACTAATGAAAATGCTCAAAGAGAGTGGAAAAAAGTCGTTAGAGGATCTATTAAATCAAGAACAACAAGAGCTTTTAGCTCAGATGAAATTTAAACTCTCAGAACTTAAAGTTTGTAATAAACAGTATGCAAAATATGTCGTTACCATCAGTCAGTTTTACAACGTTTTGCTTGATAGTATCTTTCCAAGGGATTTGGAGGGATACAAGATCATGAATCACAAACCAGCTTCCTTACTTAAAATAGAGGCATAGTCATGAGTATCTTTAGCACACTCAATACGGGCACTTCAGCACTGAACGCTGCACAAGTTGCCGTTGCCACAACCAGTCAAAATATAGCCAATGTTGACAATGCCTATTATACCCGTCAGCGTGTAACATTAAGTGCTAGTGATGCTTTAAATACCAAAGGTGTTAGTATTGGTACAGGTGTTACCGTAACTTCGATTGTACGTATCCATGATGAGTTTGTTTTTTCAAAATTACGTACTTCATCAACCAGCCTTGCGTATGATAGTTACTCCAAACAAGTCTTAGAAGAGGTCGCACAAAAATTTCCTGATTTGGATGATTCGGGTATTTCACAAAATCTTGCTGATTATTTTGCGGCATGGAATGATTTATCAACCAATGCAAGTGAGGGTTCTCAAAAAATTGCTTTGGTTCAATTAGCATCAACACTAACTTCTAATATTCAATCGAGTAAAGAGTCACTACGTTCACTTCAAGATACGCTTAATAGCCAACTTAAAACGTCCATTGATGAAATTAATAGCATTGGTCAGCAAATGGCTGATTTAAACAAGCAGATCAATATGGTTGAAGCAGAAGAGGGTAATCATGCGAATGATTTACGTGACCAACGTGACCAGCTTGAATTAACTTTAGCGAATCTCATAGGTGTTTCTGTCTCTAAGGGAAATGTAACGAGTGATACAACACTTGATCTAAATATGACAGATTCAGGCACAACTTATAATATCAATATTGCTGGAGCTTCTTTTGTCGAGGGAACAACCTTTAATCCTATCGTCATTGATAATACAGAGAATAAAAGCAGTTCGTACTCCATTTATACTGAACTAGAGGATGGTACGCGTTATAATTTAACTGAAGTGTTAGATGGTGGAAAAGTGGGCGCAATTCTTGATTTAAGAGGAAGAGTGATTGACTCATCCGAAAATGGAGGATATCCACAAGATGGTAAAATTCAAACCTATATTGACAATCTTGATACGCTGGCACAAACACTGATTACAGAAACGAATAATATTTATGCACAAAGTGCACAAGAGAGTATGCAAAGTCCCCTATTAGATTTAAAATCGAATACTTCGTTAAAAAATGCCTATAATAATATTGAAAACGGTACTTTTGATGTGATTGTTTATAATAGTTCGGGCGAGGCAGTGGCTCGTAAAACCATTACGTTAAATAACTCAACAACAATGGGCGATGATACGTTTTCAGACAGTATCCTGACGCAAATCAATAGCAACAAAGATGATAACGGTGACAATAATGGTCTGAATGATGTTGATGACTATTTTATAGCAACATTTTCAGATGATGGTACCTTTTCTCTGACTCCTAAAGGATACAATACGGGGTATACGATTGCGATTGAAGATAATGGAACAAATTTTCCTGGTGCTGTCGGTGTAAGTCAATTTTTTACAGGTACAAATGCTTCAGATATTAGTGTGGTAACACAGTATAAAAAAGATCCTTCTTTAATGCAAGGATACAGTGCTCCTGTTGATGGCAATAACAAAGTAGCCAATGCCATGGTTCAAATGCAATACAGCACCCTTGGTTTTTACTCTAAAACAGGGAGCAGTGTTCAAGATACGATTGAGGGATTTTACAGTTCCTTAACCACAAAAATTGGTTCAGACGCTTCAACAGCAAATGGTAATTATGATACGAATGATGCTCTTTATAGTAGTGTTTATACGCAGTATCAATCCGTTAGTGGTGTCAATAAAGATGAAGAGTTAGCCAATTTGATTAAATATCAAAGTTCTTACAGTGCGGCCGCTAAAATTATTACAACCATTGATCAGATGTTAGAAACCCTCTTAGGTATAAAATCTTAGTGAAACGATTTCCTTGGGTAAGCACCACTTTTTTGGTGCTTATTGTTCTTTTTGTCTGGATAGGTCCTTTTCTTTATACCTCCTCTGCGTATGCTCTAAATCCCTCTGCAATTTTAGTTGCGCCAAATAGTGACTATTTTTTTGGGACAGATCGTTTAGGTCGAGATGTGTGTGCAAGATTAATGCTAGGGGGACAAACTTCTTTAATTGTGGGTCTTCTGAGTGCTATGATCGCAAGTTTTCTAGGTTTGATGATTGGTATTAGTGCAGGGTTTTTTCAAAGAAGTGTTGATAAAATTATTATTATTATGATTGATCTTTTTTTGACTTTTCCGACATTTTTTCTTCTCTTAGCATTGATTAGTTATATGAGTGCATCTCTTTGGGTTCTTGTTTTCATTATCTCTATTACAGGCTGGATGGGAATGGCACGTTTGATTCGTAGTGAAAGTTTTGCTATTTCAAATGCTCCCTTTATTAAAATTCTTAAACTCTCTGAGGTAAACTCTTTTAAAATTATTTTTAAATATTTTGCTCCTTTATTAGCGCCTCTTTTTTTTTATTAGTTTTACATTTTGGTGTCAGTGGCGCAATTTTAGCGGAGAGTGGACTTTAGCTTTTTAGGCATTGGAATTACACCACCACAAATGAGTTGGGGTTTAATTCTAAGTGAAGGTAAAGAGGTCATTGATATTGCATGGTGGCTAAGTTTTTCCCTGGTTTTTTTATTTTTCTTGTCACCTTCTCGCTGATTAATCTTTCAGATTATCTACAAGCAAAAAGTAATGAAAAAGATATCTTGAATGACATTTGAGACGGTTTCAAAGCTTTTAGAAGAAGAGTCGATAAAACGCAACAGCACTTTGGAACTTACTGAAAAACGTCCCGATCCTTTAATGATAGCTTCAGTGTATGGTGATGAATTTTCAGCACTGATTTGTGCTTTATTTGCTTATGGAAATGCTAAGGCGATTGTAGGGTTCTTAGAAAGTTTAGATTTTACCTTACTAGATGCGAGTGAGGCAAAAATTCATGATGCTTTTGTTCATCATTACTATCGGTTTCAAAACGCTGATGACATTGCTGCACTTTTTGTGACCTTGCATCGTTTGAAAAAGAAACATATTTCTTTAGAATCTCTCTTCTTACCTACGTATTTACAATCTGGAAATGTTATGGATGGTTTGCGCTCTTTAATCAGCTCTCTTTATGCTATCAATCCCTACCGTTCACAGGGTTATCACGTTTTTATTAGGTACAATTCCCCCCGCACATCCTAAATCTCCCTATAAGCGTTGGCATATGTATTTACGATGGATGGTACGTAAAGATAATCTTGATCTTGGTTTATGGAAAGGAGTTCACACCAAAGATCTTTTGATGCCATTAGATACGCATACGTTTAATTTGGGAAAAAAACTAGGATTGATTCAGCGAAAATCGTATGATTTCAAAGCTGTATTAGAGTTGAGTTGTGCGCTCAAAAAGATTGATCCAAGTGATCCGATCAAATATGATTTTGCTCTTTATCGCTTAGGTCAAGAAAAAATTCTATCTTAAGGCTTCACAATGAATGTGAAATATTGGCTCCCAAGGAGCTTTACAGTTCTAAAAGAAGGCTATTCTGCTCGTCATTTTTCTTCAGATGTTGTAGCAGGTATTACTGTCGCGATTATCGCTTTACCTTTGGCTATGGCATTTGCAATTGCCAGTGGTGTAGGTCCTGAAAAAGGGCTTTTTACAGCTATTGTGGCTGGATTT
>JAJOKG010000142.1 GCA_021206415.1 Sulfurospirillum sp.
TGCCAAAAATGAAATTCTCAACATGGCAACGCAAGTACAATCCAATGCTCAAACAGAGATTCAACTTGCCCATCAAATTTCAAGGCTCAGTCAAGATGCTGATCAGGTCAAGGGTGTGCTTACGGTCATCTCCGATATTGCGGATCAGACCAATCTTTTAGCACTCAACGCCGCCATTGAAGCAGCTCGTGCGGGAGAGCATGGTAGAGGATTTGCTGTGGTTGCGGATGAAGTTAGAAATTTAGCAGAACGTACCCAAAAAAGCTTAACCGAGATTAACGCAACCATTAATGTCATTGTCCAAGCCATCAATGATGCCAGTGATCATATGAATAGTAATTCACAAAGCATGGAAAAACTGACACAGATTGCAGAAGACGTCGAAAAAAATATTAATGAAACAGCCCGTATTATGGATAACGCAACGCTTTCAAGTGAACACACGGTGCAAGATTATCTTAAAACAGGTCAAAAAATTGATGCCATTGTTCTTAAAATTGAAGAAATCAATACGATTACACTCAGCAATACCCGTAGCATGGAAGAGGTCAGCGGAGCAACAGATCATTTAAGCGGTTTAACAGAAAAACTTAACACCGTTTTAGGTAATTTTAGAACCTAACAATCAAAATAGGAGTTTAACAGACTCCTATTTTTTTGAAAAAATCATAAAATGCGTATGTCGCACGATGCGCTTCTTCTAACGAAACCTCACAAAAACAAACCTTTCCACCTGTTTTGAGTTGCGCTAACTTAAAACAATCCACCCCAATAACTGAGCCAATTTTAGGATACCCACCAATGGTTTGTCGCTCTTTTAAAAGCACAATAGGTTCGCCATGACTGGGGATTTGAACCGCACCATAACAAATAGGCTCAGAGAGAATTCCCGTCACGCTTGGCACGATTTTTTCACCGCTTAAACGATATCCCATTCTATCACCCTCACCTTTGAACGTATAGGTACTTCCAAAAAAACGCCTTTGCGCTTCTGCATCAAACCGTTCTTCTTGATACCCTTTGAGCAAACGAACCGTGATCTCTTCAGGATAGCTTGGAACAAATGCTTTTTGTATCTTGCGTTTTTCCCCTACATTTTGATGGGCTAAGACCAATAAAAAATCACCCGCCTTAAGTTTGCGCCCTTCAATGCCCCCCAATCCCTCTTTAAGACTGGTCGAAAAACTCCCATACGCATAAGGCGTTTGAAATCCACCTTCTACCGCAAGATAAGCAAATTGTGCATCACTAGCAAAAGCAAAACGTAAAATATCTCCTTTTTGAAGGATATGGGTTTGCCACAACGCTAAGACTTTTTCTTTGCACATAACCTGCATATTCGCACCGCATATCGCAATACGCATCATGCCTTGCGCTTCTAAGACAACACCACCCATAGCAATTTCAAGAGCAGGTGTGTTCAACGTATTTCCTACGAGCATATTGGCATACCCAAAGGCCAATTCGTCCATTGCCCCACTTTGCGTCAGTCCAATATCGCTCAAACCCTGACGACCCATATCTTGAATAGAGCTTTGAATTCCACCATTTTGCACTAAGAAGCCATTCATAATTCGCCCCCTAGCCTTAAAAACATCTCTTTAGAAATCGGCTCAAAACGTACACTATCACCCACATGTAAAAGAGAAAGACCTTTATACGTAGCATCAAACATTGCCGTAGGGGTTCGCCCTAATACTTTCCATCCACCAGGACTTTGAGCTGGATAAACAGCTGTTTGCCTATCTGCAATGGCAACACTTCCCTTAGGAACAGCCTTTCGGGGATTTGCTAAACGTGACGTAGCCAAACGGGCATCAATTTCGCCCAAATAGGCAAAACCAGGCGCAAAACCAATGGCATACACACTATACGTACTCTTTACATGTAAAGCAATAATTTCCTCAACACTCAAACCTTTTTCCTCACACAAAAGCTCCAAATCAAGCCCCACATCTAATCCATAGTACACAGGAATCGTCACAATGCTTGAGGCATGTTCGACAAGCGTATTGGCGTGCGATAAAATGGATTCTATCCGCTCGCATGCGCCATCAAACGTCAAAGAGAGAACATCATACACCACCATTAACGATGCATACGAAGGAATTAATTCATAAAAACCCTCTACCTTCGCCTCTTTTAATGCATGATACGCTTTTTGAACCTCTTTTGAAACCGCAGGGTCTATGCTCTCTCCAAAATAAAGGATCACCGAAGACTCTGAGGCAATTTTATAGACACGTTTCACATGTTTTTCCTAAGCATTTCAACCAAAGCTATCGCTTCTTCATTATCACCATGCACACACAACGTATCCGCTCTCAGTGCAATTTTCTTACCCGAAATCGTCTCTAAAACACCCTCTTTTTGCAAAAGTTTTAAACGCTCAATAACAGCATAAACATCATGAATGACTGCCCCTTTTTGATTGCGAGGTACTAAAAAGCCCTCATCATCATACGCTCTATCAGCAAAGACTTCGTATAAAAGTTCCAAGCCCAATCCTTTAGCAATCGCCTCCTCTTTACTCGTATCCATCTTTGAGAGAATCATTAATTTTAAATGAGGATTCACACGCGAAACAGCTGTGGCGACTGCTTTAAAAATGCGTTCATCTTTCATCATATCATTGTAAAGACCCCCGTGAGGTTTCACATAAGTGAGTGTCGCTTGATTGGCCGTAGCAAAGCCTTGAAGGGCGCCTATTTGATAAATCACCATAGCCTCTATCTCTTCAAGAGAACATGCCATACTGCGTCTTCCAAATCCAACCAAATCAGGATAGGCAGGATGCGCACCAATGCCTACACCATGTTTTAATGCCAATTTAACAGATTTTTCCATAATCAAAGGATCACCTGCATGAAATCCACAGGCAAAATTTGCCATATCAACATAGGGCATAATGGCTTCATCAAGTCCCATTTTCCACGAACCAAAACTCTCCCCTGCATCACAATTTAACAAAATCATCGTGCTCTCTCCTTAAGGATTTATCCATTTTAATGAAACAATCTTACCACAAAACAAAGAACCCTTTAGGCTTAATTCTTCATCATTACTCTTTACATGTAAAGATTTAAAAACGTTATTCATAGTATAATGAGTTAAATTTATGAAGACAACGAAGGTAGTAATAATTATGAAATATGATGTGATTGTAATTGGTGGCGGACATGCAGGTATTGAGGCATCTTTAGCCTCTGCGAGATTAGGAAATAAAACCCTTCTCATCTCTATTTTAGCAGAGCAAATTGGAGCAGCAAGTTGTAATCCTGCCATTGGTGGACTGGCTAAAGGACATTTGGTCAAAGAAATTGATGCACTCGGTGGTCAAATGGCGCTTGCCACAGACAACGCAGGTATTCAATTTCGAACCCTCAATCTTTCCAAAGGTCCAGCGGTACGTGGAAGCCGTGCACAAATTGATATGGACAGATACCGCATTTACATGCGTACCATCGTTTTAAATACTGAAAATCTTTACGTTGCACAAGAGATGGCAGAACAACTTGTCACACAAGAAGGTAAAGTCACAGGGGTTATTACCCAGCTTGGAAATCACTATCATGCGAAAAAAGTTATTTTGACCACAGGGACATTTTTGCAAGGGCTCATTCACATTGGTGAATTTCAACAACAAGCAGGCAGAGTTGGCGAGTTTCCTTCTATCACACTCTCTTCTTCCATCAAAGCATTAGGTATTACGATGGGGCGTTTAAAGACGGGAACGTGTGCAAGAATTGACGCAAAAAGTATCGATTTTTCAAAAATGGAACTCCAACCAGGCGATGAAAATCCTCTGCCTTTTAGTTTTAGAACGAAGCGTGAAACGTTTAAGCCTTTTCAACTACCGTGCTACATTACCTATACCAATGAAGAGACCCATACGGTTATCGAAAGTAATTTTCATCGTGCGCCTCTTTTTACCGGTCAAATTGAGGGTATTGGCCCACGCTATTGTCCAAGTATTGAAGATAAAATTAACCGTTTTCGTGACAAAGAACGTCACCATCTTTTCATTGAACCACAAACACGAGAAGCCACAGAGTATTACATCAATGGATTTGCAACCTCTCTACCAACAGACACACAACTAGGGATGATTCATTCTGTTGAGGGTATGGAAAATGCCAAAATTGTTCGCTATGGTTATGCCATTGAATACGACTATGTTGATCCAACCGAACTTAAACATTCGCTTGAAACTAAAAAGATTGAGGGACTTTACTGCGCTGGACAAATCAATGGTACCACAGGTTATGAAGAAGCAGCGGCACAAGGCTTAATGGCAGGAATCAATGCTTCTTTGAGTTTAAGAGATGAAGAACCGCTTATTTTTAGACGTGATGAAGCGTACATTGGTGTCTTAATTGATGACTTAGTCACCAAAGGAACCAAAGAGCCTTACCGCATGTTTACCTCTCGTGCAGAATACCGTTTATTGCTTCGAGAAGACAATGCTGATTTACGTTTAATGCCTTATGGCTATAAATTAGGCTTAATTGATGAACAAACCCATGAACGTATGGTGAAAAAACAGTTACAGCTTAATGAGGGATTGAACTTCCTTGAAGAGACATTTTTAACACCCTCTAATGAAAACAACGCCTTTTTAGCGAGTATTGGCGAAGAAAAAATTACCGATAAAGTCTCCTTGCAAAAAATTGTTGCACGTTCAGAATTTAGCATTGAAAAATTAGAAAAAATTGCTCCTTTGGTCAAAGAGTTTAGTGAAGAGGCAAAAGAGCAAATTTTAGTTGAAGCAAAATACAAAAATTATATTTTAAAACAAAAAGACCAAATTGATACGATGAAAGAGATGATGGATGTCAAAATTCCACCGATGATGGATTTTAGCTCCATCTCAGGACTAAGCAACGAAGTAGTAGAAAAACTACAACGCTTTAACCCACCAACCCTTTTTGCCGCCAGTGAAATCAGTGGTATTACCCCTGCGGCATTAGATATTTTACATGTATATATTAAGATTTTTAATAAAAAATAAAATTGTAACAAATAGATAATGACACACATCATAGATTCTTAATATTTTATGCGATAAAATTGTCACAAATTAATCTAAACGAAAGGAATAAAGGATGGCTGTTGAACAAAACAGACGCGATTTTATTGGCATGGCATTGGGCGGTGTCACGGCTGTCGGCGGGGTCATAGCACTAGGAGCTATGAAGAAAACATGGGATCCACTTCCCAGCGTACAGTCTGCTGGATTTATTACAGTGGACCTCTCACCGATGCAAGAGGGAGAGTTAAAAACACTTCAATGGAGAGGAAAACCTATCTTCATTTTGAAAAAAAACCGCAGAGATGAAAAAAAAATGAAAAATCGTGATGTAGTAGCTGGCAACAAAAACTACACGGTAATCATTGGTCTTTGTACCCACTTAGGATGTATTCCAACATGGGTTCCTGCAAAAAAAGAGTTTCTATGTGCCTGTCACGGCGGTGTCTTTGATGCCAGTGGTGTTAACACATTTGGACCACCACCACGTCCTATGGATATTCCTCCTTTTAAAATCGATGGCGAGAAACTCGTTCTTGGTGAAGAAGGACCAGAATATAAAAAACTAACCGCTAAAAAAGCATAAAGGAGGCAATCATGGCAGAGATTAGAAAAGCAGATGGGTTTGTTGATTGGCTCGATCAGCGTTTGGCGGTTAAAGCGTTTATGCGTGTAATGATGACAGAGTATTGGATTCCAAAAAAATATCAACTTTCTTTGGGCAATGGGTGTTGTGTTGGTTGTTCTCTTTTCCATTCTTATCGTCACAGGTATTTTTCTTTTAATGTACTACAAACCTGACATTAACCTAGCGTTTGATAGTGTCAACTACACGATTATGCAAGAAGTTGAGTATGGTTGGCTTTGGAGACATATGCACGGTGTAGCAGCCTCTGCTATTTTCCTTGTCATTTATATTCATATGTTTACAGGTATCTATTATGGCTCTTATAAAAAAGGGCGTGAGATGATTTGGCTGACTGGTATGGCGCTTTTTGGTCTTTTCTCCGCAGAAGCCTTTAGTGGTTATATGCTTCCATGGGGACAAATGAGCTACTGGGCAGCACAGGTTATTACCAATCTATTTGGTGGTATCCCAGTCATTGGCGAAGCACTGGTTATTTGGATTAGAGGTGACTTTTTAGTAGCCGATGCTACCTTAACACGTTT
>JAJOKG010000005.1:0-14145 GCA_021206415.1 Sulfurospirillum sp.
GTAATGCAAGCAACGCCATTGAGGGTGCGAGGAAATTCGCTAAACGCTTCAAAGCCAATCGCACGAGAGAGTTCACGCATACGATCATTTCTAAAATTGGCGAAAATCACCCCATCGTCACTTTTCATCCCACCATACGCTTCAAATGCGACAGGTTCAATAAACTCATCGCTCACACCTTTATCATACATACTTTGCATATAAGCTTTTACATGTAAAGATGTTTTAGGCGTTGCATCGACCATTACACGGTACCCTTGCTCAACCCTTTCCCAGCGATTATCCCTATCCATACTAAAAAAAACGTCCTGAAATGGAAGCAATGTGAATGTTCTCATTGCACAGACTCTCCAACTGCTCCACAAATCCCATAGCAGAAGTAGGAGAGACATCTCTTCCATCGGTGATAATATGTAAAAAAAACGTTTTTTCCACTCGCTTCTGCAATACGTGCTAATGCCATGATATGCTCAATATGCGAATGCACACCCCCATCACTCACTAACCCAATAATATGAATAGACCCTTTTACATGTAAGAGTTCTTGAAGTGCTTTATTTTTCGCTAAAGAGCCATCCTTGGCTGCGAGTGAAATTTTGACCAAATTTTGGTACAAAATACGCCCACTGCCGATGCACATATGCCCGACTTCGCTATTGCCCATTTGTCCCTCTGGAAGTCCAACACTCAATCCTGAGGTTTGAATGAACGTATAAGGAACGCTTTTAAATAATTTATCGTACGTTGGTTTATGGGCTTTTGCAAATGCATTTGCCACCTCACTTTCATTGTGACCAATACCATCGGTAATAATCAGTAAGGTTTTTTGAATTTCTGGTTTCAAATCGTACCCTTGTTATCAGCTTATAAGCAATATATTACTAAAATGTTGCTTTTATAAAAATATATGGAAGTCCCCTTTATGCTGTATGCTCTTTACAACTCACATCCATTAACCTCCTTCAGTATATTACTGTTCGTGCAGGAATCGCCTTTTTCTTAGCCTTTATTTTCACCGTTTACCTGATGCCAAAGTTTATCAAATGGGCCAAAGCACGCAATGCCAACCAACCTATTTACGCCCTTGCCCCCCAAACGCATCAGCAAAAAGGAAAAAACGCCTACCATGGGAGGCATTGTCTTTTTGTGTGCAGCAACCCTTGCCGTGCTTTTGTGTGCCCGTCTTAATAACATTTTTGTCATCTCTTCACTGACGTGTATTTTGCTCTTTGGGCTGATTGGCATGAAAGATGACCTCTCCAAAATTTTAGGCAAAAGCAACACCGCAGGTCTAACCCCTCGTGCAAAACTGATGTTTCAAATCCTTGCCTCTTCGATTGTCGCATGGATTTTATATAAAAATGTTGATTTGGACACCACCTTTTTTATCCCTTTTTACAAATACCCTCTTTTTGATATGCATCTTTTAGCGCTCGGTTTTTGGGTATTGGTTATGATTTCCTCAAGCAACGCCGTCAATCTTACCGATGGGCTTGATGGGCTAGCAACCGTACCTTCTATCCTCTCTATTCTCTCACTTGCCGTATTCGTTTATGTCGGAGGCAATGCCTTTTTAAGTGGATACTTGCTCCTTCCAAAAGTCGGAGGCAGTGGTGAAGTGGTTATCGTCGCCACAGCGGTTATGGGCTCATTGGTCGGCTTTTTATGGTTTAACTGCTACCCAGCAGAAGTCTTTATGGGCGATAGTGGGAGTCTTAGTGTGGGTGCGTTTATTGGGTATATGGCGATTATTTCAAAAAATGAAATTTTACTGATTTTGATTGGATTTGTATTTGTTTTAGAGACAGTTTCGGTTATTTTACAGGTAGGAAGTTACAAGACACGTAAAAAGCGTATCTTCCTTATGGCGCCAATTCATCACCATTTTGAGGTGAAAGGTTGGCCAGAAAACAAGATTATCGTGAGATTTTGGATTATTGCGCTCATGTCAAATCTTTTAGCACTTACGGCATTGAAAATACGATGATAACACTTTTTGGACACGGAAAAACCACCAAGGCAATTGCAAAACGCTATGCAGGAAACTGCCAAATTTTTGATGATGCCTTTACATGTAAAGGCGAAGATGAACACGGAAACCTCCTGCTTCCTCCTGCGATGTTCGAGCCTGAAAAAAGCAGTATAGAGATTCCAAGTCCTGGCTTTCCAACAGAGCATCCGCTCATTCAAAAAGCCTTACATGTCACCAGCGAATATGACTTTTTTAAAGAGGCAATGCCTTTTAGCATCTGGATTAGCGGCACCAATGGCAAAACCACCACCACCCAAATGTGCCAATTTCTCCTAGAAAAACAAGGTGCCGTTGCAGGGGGAAATATTGGGACACCCTTAGCCGAATTGGATGAAAAAGCACCCATTTGGGTCTTAGAAACCAGCTCGTTTACCTTTCACTACACGAAGCTCACCGCACCCGATATTTATCTGCTCTTGCCCATTAAGCCTGACCATCTAACATGGCATGGAAGCATGGAAGCGTACATAGACGCCAAACTCTCACCATCAAAACGTATGCGTGAGGGAAGTGTGGCTATCTTGCCAAAAGCACACGCTGCGATTCAAACCTTAGCCCATGTGATTGCGTATGAGAATGAGGAAGATTTAGCCCAACAATTAGGCATAGAACTTTCAAAAGTAAACTTTAAAACACCGTTTTTACTCGATGCTGTTCTTGCCATGGCCGCTCAAAAAATTCTTTTGGATACCATCGATTATGAGTGCATCAATACCTTTAAAATCGATCACTACAAAATTGAAGAGTTCCACGATAAACAAGGACGTTTATGGGTGGATGACTCCAAGGGAACCAATGTGGATGCGACCATCGAAGCGCTCAAACGCTATAAAGATGAAGAAATTTTACTCGTTTTAGGCGGTGATGATAAAGGGGTCGATTTGCAAGAGCTTTTTGACTTTATGAAACCTTTACATGTAAAGATATTTGCCATTGGCTCGAACGCCGAACGACTGGCTACCTTTGCCCAAAAAGAGGGGCTGTGGCTTTCTAAATGCTTTGTACTTGAAGAAGCCATGAAGCAGATCCATGCCCTCCACACCACCAAAAGCGTTGCCCTTCTCTCTCCTGCTGCTGCGAGTTTGGATCAATTCAAATCGTATGCACACAGAGGCGATCGCTTTAAAGAGTTAGCTTTAGCCTAGGGCTAAGCTACTCTTAAAGTTTTTAAGCTATAATTTCAACTCTTCAAAGCGTGGCTGGATAGCTCAGTCGGTAGAGCAGGAGACTGAAAATCTCCGTGTCGGCGGTTCGATTCCGTCTCCAGCCACCACTACTCCATTTAATACAATCCAATAAAGTCTAACAAAGCCCACAAAATAGAGTTTTCTCATATCTTATCGTCTACTGTAGTCTAATGTAAAACAGTACAATCTATGTCTTTAATGTACTTTTCATTGTACTTTCGTTAATGTACGTCCAAATATGCCTCCAAAAAGTACATTAGGAGAAATTTTTCAATGGCTAATAGAAGAGTCGCACCCCTTACAGACACGCTGATTAAACGCTCTACAGCAAAAGAAAAAAACTATATCTTACCTGATGGCAATGGTCTTCAACTTTTAGTTAAAACGATCGGTTCAAAAGTTTGGGAAGTACGTTACACCCTAGATGGAAAACCATCTAAAACTACTATCGGTACATATCCAGAAGTAACACTTGCTGAAGCTAGAAAAAAACGAGATCTTTATCGAAAAAAAAATTCATGATGGCATCAATCCCATAAAAGAACGACAAGACTTAAAACAACAAGAAATTGAAACGATACAAGGGCAATTACACATCGTTATCACAAACTATCTCTCTAAGATCCAGCATTCTATTTCCACCCATAAAGGTCAACAACGCTCTGATTTTTGAGTGAAAAAAAGGCATTTTAATCAAATGTTTTGAGACCATCTCTATGGCAAAATCTTGGTCAAAAAGCGAGGATTTGAGGTTTTTTTCAAGCTGGAAACTTAAAGCATGATAGTTTTTCTCTTCTTGCATCAGGCACTCCTTTCTGCGAAAAGTCTATTTTATCATAGAAACACTATTACGCTGGTTTGATGACTCCCAAATCCACACAGGCAATGTGCGTCGGTGAAGCTTTTGAACTCTTTTTTAAACGCCCAAAAATTTCATTGAGTTCATTATCATCCAAATCGTGTTGATACCCAAAGCCATGACAAATCACCGCAGCGCTTACCGTCATTAAAGGAAAAGATTGAAGCACTCCATTGCGGTTTTTGGCTAAAATATACCCTGAAGAGACTCCATCTTCACAATAAAAACTTTTAATATCTTCGGCAAATTTCACTACAATTTCTTGCACAATGCCATACACTCGCTCAAAACTATGCTCCTCCTTCAAACTCCAACCTAAAAAAAAAGTCATCACCACCCACATGCCCGACCAAACACTCTTCTAAGCCCACTGCACTGCGTAAAATATCCGCAAACAAGGTTATGGCACGATCTCCCTTGCGAAAACCATAGTAATCATTAAAGGGTTTAAAATTGTCAAAATCAAAATATGCCATCATCACTTTTTCTTTTGATTCCATCGCCGTTGAGACAAACTCGTTAATAATACGATTACCTGAAAGTCCAGTAAGAGGATTTTGATCTTTTGCATCGACAATATTTTTTTCATTAATCATCTCTAAAAGCACTCTTGAGCTTAGATAGCCCACGTATTTTTCATTTTCTGTAATTAAAATGGCATCATTTTCATCATCAAAACCATAAATTTTTAAAATCTTCTCAATCGGATCGTTAATATCTGCTCTTCCACACGATGAAACAATAGTCTTAAGACTCCCTTTGTTAAATTATAGAGCAAGGCTTTTCCATAATTAGAGTAAATATAGGTCTTAATATCCGTATCTTTAATTACCCCAATGGGTGTAAAATCACGCTCCAAAACAGGAACAAAATGCACCGTTTTATCCGCGCGTAACATCTCATACACTTCGTTAATGCTTGAGTCAATAAAGACCGGATGACTCTTTTGTAAATATTTTACAATGTCAGAATTCTTGTTACTTTTTCGTTTATCTTGAAAGGAAACTGTTTTGAGATGCTCATAGGATGATAAAATCTCGCAAACATTTTGTGTTGGTTTTTGTACAAAATAGCCCTGTACCATATTGCACCCCAACTTTTTACACTCCAAATACCCTTCTTCACACTCAACACCCTCCGCAATGGTGAAAATACCCATCACCTGTGCAATTTGAACAATGGAGCTGACAAAAAGACGCTTTTTTTTACTTTAAATGAATATCGCTGACAAAAAAAACGGTCAATTTTAATAAAATTAGGATCAGCGTTAAAGAGCATTTGAAGCCCTGAAAAACCCACACCAAAGTCATCAATCGCCATTTTATAGCCTTGCTGTTTGTAAAGGTTAAGAACGAGCTTATCCACCCCTGCATACATACCTACTTGATGTTTTTCAGAGAGTTCAAAACAGATATTGGAGGTATCCATGCTATAACTATTCAGCAATTCACATGTATACCCTGGTTTAAAATCGGGCATCATGGTAATGCGATTATCCAAATTATAAAAAAGTTTAATATGCTTGGAAAAAGGGAGAAGAGAAAATTTATGAATGGCTTTTTCACGCAGTTTTACATCAAGCGTATAAAGAATTTTTTCACTATACGCCGTATCAAAAATAGCATCAATCGTTACAAAACCAGCCCCTTCATAGTTACGAATAAGCGCTTCAACTGCGTAGAGCTTTCCTGTGTAAATATTAACTATAGGTTGAAAAGCAAAATCTGCTACATCCAGCAACGTTTGCCATTTTTCATTTAACATCGCGTATCATTCCTTCATTAATCATGAAAAAATGATACCTTCAAGCCATTACAAAAAGATTACATGTAAAGATTATTTATCACAATTTTCCACACAAATTTTATGGGGAATTATCGTACCACCACACCCAACAAAACAGTTATCGTAGCTTTGTTCGCATCCACACTCAGTCGTACAAAAGCTCTGCTGATTCACTAAAATTTGCTCAAAACTAGGGCGAATGGGAGCACGAGGTTCACGGGGTTTTTCATGACTCAATCGACTCATAAAACGACGCAATTCATCTCGTTTTTTACACGCATAGGCATCTTTTTTGCGCTCACACTGACTTTAGTAATAGCTCAAATCACGGCTATAATCATAATAATCTCTCTGCCAACGCCTCACATCATGCTCATAACGCATTCTATCCATATCATAATGCCCATACGCTCTCTCAAAGGAACGCAACTCCTCTGCTTCGACGACTTTCGCTTTGCCATACGCTTCATCTAAACAGTACTGATAATCCTTCTGGCACTGATTTTGACAACTTTGGCGCAGAAGAGTACAGTGATTAAGACAACTTTGCGCTTGTGAGGCTGTTGGGGGAATGTATTGGTTTTTAATCACATAACGAGGTCCACACCCTCCTAACAACAGCACCAAAACCAGTAAAAAAAATCGTATCATTTAACTCTTTAAAAAAAATTTGATGCATTATAGAGTAAAACTGTGAACCTTACGTGAAATCTTATGGATTAAGTACCGCTCCTTTAAAATAACGCTCCATAATACGTTCATACATACTAGAGCCTTGAGCATCTCTCTCTTTAAGACGATTGAGTTGGGTTTGCATAATTGAAATTTGCTCTTTAGGAACATCCTTCCCTGCAGCAATGTAGTAGTCAGTATTTAAAAGCACATGTGCCATTTTGTATTGAGCAACATCTTGTTTTTCATTGACCAAATGGTAGACAAACGGAAGGTCGGTATACACCAAAACATCGACCCTTCCATATTCAAGCATCTTATAGCCTTGAAGCGGTGTTGATACACGGATAATATTTAATCCACTGTTTTCCCCAATCTCTTTAAAAAGCACCTTCTCTGCTGAGGTCTCTTTAATGGTGGCAATTTTAAAATTTTTCAAAACTTCCACGGCACTTTTCCCATTAGGAATCTCTAATGTTCGTTTGCTAATCGCACCTAAACGAACCGTAGCAATGGGCCCTACCCATTGAAAAAATGCCTCTCGCTCTTTCAGTCTTGATGCGCTAATTAAAAACGTTGTAGGATGCTCTAATGCCTTTTCATACACCTCTTTCCAAGGAGCTAAGTGTATCTCCTCTTGTGAAAACCTCGGGCGAATGGTTGCAAGACTGGCTTCTAAAAGATCCAGCGCCAATCCTTGCACTACCCCTTTTTCACGAAAATTAAACGGGGGATTTGGAGCAACATAAACCGTAGGATTTGCCCACGAAAAACTAGCTATTCCAACACAAAAAAAACAAAACGATAAAGGCTTTTAAAGGCATTTAATATCCTTGCACATTTTTATTAGACTTCTATGAGAAAACTTAAAAATAAAGGTTAAATTAATCGCGTCAACTATAGCACATCCATACTTATGTGAAACTCAAAACGAAATGTGCCAAAGAAAAACGCTTAAATGCTCTGTTTTTTGCTTGTAAAATGTAAGTAAATAAAATTACTCATCGCCCCACTGCTGAGCATCATCGCCATCACCACAATTTGATAACGCACCGCAATAAGTGGGTCAATGCCAGAGAGAATTTGTCCTGTCATCATCCCAGGTAAAGAGACAAAACCCACCGCTAAAAAGGTATTGATTTGTGGCATCATGGAAGCTTTCAGCGCAATACCTCGAGCTTTTTCCATTTCATGGTGTTCCCTCTCTTTTTCATAACGCTCCGCACACAAAGAGATGGCATTCATCGCATTGGCATAAATCATTCCCGCCAAAGGAATCACAAAACGAGCATCAAGGGGATTTTCAAGCTCAAGCACTAAAAAAAAGTACCCATGCCAAATTCAAACTTCCTGCAATGCCGATCGAGAAAAAAAATCAAGGCATACGTTTTCCAATCTTTATAACGAATATTACGCCTCACAATCAGCGATGCACTCACAACCATCACCAAAACTAAAGCAAACAAATAAAGCGTAGATTCTGTACTAAATAAGGAAATAAGCACATAGCCTATAGCAATAAGTTGCACACTCATACGCAAGGTGGCAAAAAGAATCTCACCTTTTTTCCCCACCCATACAAAATAAAGCAGTGCCACAAAGCCTAGTGGTACGAGCATATAGAGTAAATTTAAAAGAGGAATGTTACTCATAAAAGCCAATCTTCTCTTTTAACACTCTCATCAATTTCTCGTCCCATACTCTGATGCAACGCCCAATAATAATTCACAAACGAAGCAACCGTTGCATCGTTGGGAACATAAACGCCCTCTTTTTTACATGTAAAGCGCTCTAAGAAGAGTTTGGCATCTTTTTTAGAAAGATAATGCTCCGCCAAAGCGCTGTAGGTTTGAAGGTACCACTCTTTTAGCGCCTCATAGGATTCTAGGTGAATCTCAAGTTTTGTGCCATCAAAACGCAACACGCCACTTTCAAAAAGCCCGCTGAGATGAATTAAGCCTTCGCAATAATAAGGCTCCACTTCACCCGTTTTCATCCAGCCAATTAAGCCCACCGCACGCTTGATAGTATCTCGCAACAATGGCTCTTTAAGCGCTTCTTCTTCCTCCATAAAAAAGGCCACCAAGCCACCCGTGGTCGCCTTAAACTCCTCAATGTTTTTAAAGACACCACTTTGGTTCATCACACTCTCTGTATCGCCATCCATCCATAAGATATGCCCAAACTCATGCCCGATAGTGCTCACCTCATAAACCTGATGCCATAAAGAGGGCTGGTGAAACACCACCTCTCGCTCAGCATCCATAAAGGCTTTTCCAAACACTTCATGGTGAATCTTTAAAAAAGGTTTGGCACGCAAGGAGTCTAAAATGTTATCGGCAAAGGCAAAAATTTTCTTGCCACACTCTTTGGTTACTGTTTCATCGTTGGGAACCACTTGTGCGGAGAAAAGCCCGTTAAATTCAGCCGCATAAAAAAGTGCGGGACGCCCGATGTAGAGCTGAACACGTTTAAGATTTAAGAGCACATTCTCTTTTACATGTAAAGATGGGTGAGCACTCTTTTCAAAGACCGCCTTAAACATCTTTTCAATGCGCTCTAGGGTTTTTTCAGCACTTTTCATCAAAGGATTGCTAAGCCTTACATCCCACTCTAACGCCACCGCTTTTTTGTAGTGGTCTTCGTAGTATTCCAAGGATGACCCACTTGAATGGGTGAGGTAATTGCCATCCATGTTCTATCGACCTGCGCCCATTTGCCAATGAGTTTAGCCCTATCTTCTTCCACAAATGCTTCTTTAATGGCATTAAAGTAGGCGATATACGCCTCTTTTTGCCCAAAGTCTTCATCCACTAAACCACTCAAATCCGCCACCAACGCTTCTAGCGCACGCTTTACATGTAAAACGTGTGAGGGGAAAGCTAGCGCATACGCTTTGGCTTCGTAGCCACCCACAACCTTCTCTAAAACCGAGTAGGAACGATCCCCAATTTTGCCTGAAGGCTCCACATCTAAAAGTCCTTTTTCTTGTAACATTGCCATGATTTTGGATTCATCGTGGTCATACTCTAACTCCAAAAGCGGGTTAATGGTGTTGATGATATGCTCCGTCCACGCACTCTGCCAAACACTTAACGCCACACCCACCTCATGCACGCCTCTGAGTATTCGTCGATAAAAGGGACTTAGCAGTTGCTCTGCTTCGATTTGTTCTAAAAGGCGCTCATGCTCTTTAAGGTAAAACGCACTCACCCAAAGATACGCCTTCTCTTTTGCTTCCGTAATAAACAGCGCATCTTTGCCCTCTTTTTCTAAGGCTTGCACCATCTGCTCATCTCGCGAACTAATCAGTCGTGTCAAAATCGCCACACGGTTTTCTTTCATCAACGAAAGCTCAATTTCCTCTAAAAACGCATCAATAAAGGCTTCAATTTTTGTATCATACGTTTTAGACTCAACAATGCTAAAGTACGCACCCAACGCTTTTTGGCGCTCTTCTAAAAGAGAGTAAAGTCGTTTTAAATTATCTTCAAAGGCTTTCTTCATGATTCATTCCATTCGTTTTTTAAGTATAATTTTATCTCCTTTTATATCATGAAGAGATTAACCCTTGTTAAGGAAAAAATTATGCAAAATTGCTGGGAAATAGAAACCAAAACCATTCAATGCGGATGGGAACCCAAAAACGGTGAACCTCGTGTTTTACCCATTTATCAAAGTACCACTTACAAATACGATAATGTCAATGAAGTTGCGATGCTTTTTGATTTGGAAGCAGCTGGGCACATGTATTCACGCATTTCCAATCCAACATGCGAAGCCCTTGAAACTAAAATCGCCGCACTTGAAGGGGGAGTGGGAGCCTTAGTAACCTCTTCAGGGCAAAATGCCTCCACCATTGCCATTGCCAATATCTGCTCTAGCGGAGACCATTTTATCGCCATCGGAGCAATTTATGGCGGAACCGTCTCTTTGTTTACCAATACGCTTAAAAAAATGGGCATTGAAGTCACATTGGTCGATGCAAGTCTTTCCAAAGAGGAGCTTAAAGGCTATTTTAAACCCAACACCAAAGCGCTTTTTGGCGAAACCATTGCCAATCCTAAACTGGACATTTTAGATTTTGAAAAATTTGGCGCATTGGCTCGTGAAATGGGCGTTCCTTTTATTGTCGATAACACCTTTGCAACCCCTTATTTATGCCGTCCTTTGGAACACGGTGCTAACATCGTCATTCACTCTGCGACCAAATACCTCGATGGGCATGCGATTAGCGTGGGTGGTGTCATTGTAGATGGTGGAAATTTTGATTGGAGCAATGGCAAATTTCCGGAATTTACGGAACCTGATAAAAGCTACCATGGCATTGTGTACACGGAAAAATTCGGCAACATGGCATATATTATCAAAGCCAGAGTGCAGTGGATTCGTGACATTGGCTCGTACCTTACACCTATGAATGCTTTTTTAACCAACGTGGGCATGGAGACTTTACATGTAAGAATGGACAGGCACTGCGAAAATGCTTACAATTTAGCGATTTTTCTCGCTTCGCATCCCAATGTTGCATGGGTCAATTACCCTGCCCTTAGCACACACAAAGACTACAATTTAATGCTCAAATATCTCAAAGGGGCAAGCGGTGTTCTTAGTTTTGGTGTCAAAGGAGGTCGTGCAGAGGGCGAAAAAGTGATGAACGCACTCAAACTAGCTGCCATTGTGGTACACGTTGCCGACGTGCGCACAGGTGTGTTACATCCTGCAAGTATGACCCATCGCCAACTCAGTGAAGAAGAACAACGTCAAGCGGGTGTGACACCTGATTTAATTCGAGTGAGTGTGGGCATTGAGAACATTAATGATATTATTGCTGATTTTGATCAAGCATTAAATACCCTTTAAAAAGACAAAGCCATGAATACAAATCGTTACGAATCTATCAATATTTATCTCAACAAAGGTATCGTTGAGGCGTACATACACGAAGCCAAAGAGAAAGAAAGCCCCTTTTGTATTGCTAAATTTGGTTTTGACGTTGATTTGGAAGATGGCTTTCGTTTTAAAAATATTATAAGCTTTATTGCCCGTGAACTGGGCTTTTTCCCTATTTTGCAAGATGCACATGATGCCTTTTTAATTCTCTTGCCTTCTCTAAAATTACACGATGCCAAAAGAAGACTTAAAAAGCTTGAACACAGCATTAAATTAGAATTCAAACATGAAATGAAAGCCATTGGACTTACTCTTTTTGATGCACACGATAACTATCAAAGTTTACTTGCACGTCTGGAAAATATTATGTCCTCTCTCGTCTTTCTACCCGTAAGAAAATCTTTTTTGGCACGGTTGATTTTGATTTGTATGAAACCGTCGATGCCAATATATTGCTTGGAACTATTTTTCGTAAAGAAAATAAAATAACCCTCAACAATTTATACAATGGAATTCCCATTAAAGAAGAAGCTGTTATTGCCAAATTTGAAGAGGGCGTTGCGCAAATCAAAGTCAACTCTGCGAAAATTTGTTTTTACACGCAAGAGTCTTTTACGTTTATTCAGCACGATAAAATTCCTCATGTTCTCAAAGCGCATATTATTAAAGTTGACCCTATCAAATCGCTTATTGTCGTGAACCATTTGCAACTTTTAGAAACAACCGCACTGGATCGTTTTGACATTCGAATTGCGCCCAATAAAACCATTAACGCAACTCTGTCGCATCAAAAAATTAAATGCTTCGATGGGCTCATTAGCACACTTTCTGAAAGCTCACTGGTTTTACATGTAAAGATGCATGACATTGAGAAAATCCTTCAAAAAGGATGGGGTGAAAAAGAGTTTGACATTAGCTTTCAACTCCCTACTAACAAGGATTTTTAACTCCTATCAGCACAAAAGCAACGATTTTTAATATGATAAATGAATCCCTTGTACTCTCTTTGCAACCCAATGTTTTCATGAAATCTAAACTAAGAAACTATATTGCTTTACGACAAAATACGCTTTTACTTGAGCTTAAACAAGAATTAAAACATCTTATTTAGTAGATTTAAAGTGAACTTATACTACATTTTCTCCCTACTAAGATAATTACATAATTATTACGGACAAAGGAACTGTATGGAGCTTCAATCCATCAAAGATGTTAAAAATGTTGAGGGCTTTGGCATCAATGACCTCATGAAATTACTAGGCGCCGTAGTGTTTATTCTCCTCGTCATTTGGTATGTTTCTACCCTTTCCAACGAACTTCCCAATAAAAATATTTTAATTATTGCAGCCATTTTTGGTGGCTATATGGCGATTAATATTGGAGCCAACGATGTCGCAAACAATGTAGGTCCAGCGGTAGGAGCACAAGCTATCACGATTTTTGGGGCGGTTATTATTGCAGCCATTTTTGAGGCAGCAGGTGCACTCATTGCAGGTGGAAATGTTGTGAGTACCATCAAAAATGGCATTATTGATACCAAGATGGTGAGTGACACCAATACCTTTATTTGGCTTATGATGGCAGCACTGCTTGCTGGTGCGATTTGGCTCAATCTTGCCACAGCCTTTGGTGCTCCTGTTTCCACCACCCATGCTATTGTAGGAGGCGTTGCAGGTGCAGGTGTTGCAGCGGCAGGCTTTGATGTCGTACATTGGAGTAAACTAGGAGAAATCGTTTTTAGCTGGGTACTCTCACCTTTTTTAGGAGGAATTGTTGCGGCTGCTTTTTTAATGTTTATTAAAAAGAGTGTCATCTATCAAGACGATATGCAAGAAGCGGCAAAGAAAATTGTTCCATGGATGATTGCCATTATGACATGGTCCTTTGGAACGTACATCATTTTAAAGGGGGCGAAACAGCTCATTAAAATGAATTTTCTCAGCGCGGCTGGGATTAGTTTTATTTTGGCGATTGCCACCTACTTTTTAGTTAAATCCTCTTTGCATCGTAGTGAATCCCTTGAAAATTCTCGTGAATCTATCAATAAATTTTTTTAATATTCCGCTTATCTTCTCAGCAGCTCTTCTTAGCTTTGCGCATGGGGCAAACGATGTGGCAAATGCCATTGGACCTTTGGCAGGAATTTATGATGCGCTTACCACAGGAGGTATCTCTTCAAAAACAGGTATTCCCATCTGGATAATGCTTGTGGGTGCTAGTGGAATTGTCGTAGGTTTGGCGCTTTATGGACCCAAACTCATTAAAACCGTGGGCAGTGAAATTACCGAACTTGACCAGATTCGTGCTTTTTGTGTCGCCATGTCCGCTGCACTTACGGTCATCATTGCTTCACAATTAGGCTTACCTGTTAGTTCCACACATATTGCAGTCGGTGCGGTCTTTGGCGTAGGTTTTTTACGTGAATACCTGATGCGTAACCGTGTCAAAGAGACCGAAGAAGATCTAAAACAACGAAAACTCGATGAAGAAATGAACAGACTTGAAGAGTATAAACACTCTCTTGAATCCATGGGAAAACTCAAAAAAGTTGACCCTATTTTGGTTAAAACACTCATGAGTAAAATTAATGAGGAAAAAGCGATTATTAAAAACATTTATGAAGGCGAATTGGAGCTTAGTAAAATTGAGAAGAAAGCGATTAAAGCGGTGCGTAAACACGAACTGGTTAAACGCTCCGCTTTGAAGATGATTTTAGC
>JAJOKG010000005.1:14245-18279 GCA_021206415.1 Sulfurospirillum sp.
TTTTAGCGGCATGGCTCATTACCGTTCCTGCCTCTGCTTTGCTTTCTGCTATCTTCTACTTTATGATTCGAGGTATGTTACTCTAGTTTTTGAAGGCTTAGTGTCAGACTAAGCCTTATTTTTACCCCTCCAGTTTGATTCAAATGGTCTTACATGTAAAACACATTTGCACTTTTTCTGTGACACACTACCCTTAAAGGAAAACACTAATTAATGTTATTTTCAGATTTAAACCTTAATGCCTCTATTTTAAAAGCCGTTCGAGAGGAAGGCTACACCACCCCAACACCCGTGCAAGAAAAAGCCATTCCTTTCATTTTACAAGGACGTGACATGCTAGCAGGTGCGCAAACGGGTACAGGCAAAACCGCTGGCTTTACTTTGCCTATTTTAGAACTTCTATCGGCAAAACCACGTAACAAAGCTAGACCTGCCCTTCGTGTGCTTATCTTAACCCCCACACGAGAACTCGCTGCACAAGTGGGAGAGAGTGTGAGAACCTATGGCAAATATTTACCCTTTAAAAGTGCGGTTATTTTTGGAGGGGTAGGCATTCACCCACAAATTCAAACACTGAAAAATGGCATTGATATTTTAGTCGCAACCCCTGGGCGTTTGCTCGACCACGTCTCACAAGGAACGATTAATCTCAAAGAAATTGACACCTTTGTGCTTGATGAAGCAGATAGAATGCTGGATATGGGGTTTGTCAAAGACATTCGTAAAGTCATTGCCCTTCTTCCTTCTAAACGGCAGAACCTTCTTTTTTCAGCCACCTATTCGGATGAAATTAAAAAACTGTGTGAGTCCATTTTAAAAAATCCTGCGGTGGTCGAAGTCGCACGCCGTAATACCTCAAGTGAACTGGTCAATCAACGTGTCATCATTGTAGATTGTAAGCGAAAAACGGCTCTTTTGGGCAAACTCATTTCGGAGCAAAAATGGGAGCAAGTGCTGGTGTTTACCCGTACCAAACACCATGCCAACAAAGTCTCTGACTATTTGAACAAAATTGCCATTAGCGCATCAGCGATTCATGGCAATAAAAGCCAAAGTGCGCGCACCAAAGCCTTGGCTGATTTTAAAAATGGGAACATAAAAGTGCTGGTCGCAACCGATATTGCCGCACGAGGACTGGATATTGACCAATTGCCTCATGTGGTGAATTTAGAACTGCCTAACATTGCCGAAGATTACGTACACCGCATTGGACGAACAGGACGTGCGGGAAATGAGGGTGAGGCGATTTCATTGGTGTGCGTGGACGAATTTGAGTATTTAAAAGGGATTGAGAGGCTTATTAAACGAACCTTTGAGCGTGAAATCATTGAAGGCTTTGAGCCAGACCCTAGCATTAAAGCTGTGCCCATTCAGCAAGGAAGAGGCGCTAAACCTCAGGGACAACCTAAACGCCGTGATAATGCCCCTCGTGAATACGTTGAAAAAAGAAGAGAAAAAAATCGATGACCATCTTCGTTGATGCCGATGCCTTTCCCAATGTGCTCAAAGAAATTCTGCTTCGCTTTGTACTAAAGCGAGGCATTCGCACACGCTTTATTGCCAATAAAAAGATTTTCATTCCTGATGTAGCATTTATTTCTATGGAGATTGCGCCACAAGGCGTGGATGAAGCTGACCACTTAATCGCTTTTACATGTAAAGAAAATGACCTTGTCATCACCGCAGATATTCCCCTAGCCGATAGAGTTGTCGCTAAAGGGGCGATTGGCTTAGACCCACGTGGGACGATTTACACCAAAGAGAACATTAAAGGTCTGCTTGCCATGCGAAATTTGATGCAAGAGCTTCGTGATGGTGGAGAGATGACAGGAGGACCTAGTGCTATTGGCGAGAAAGAAAAAAGAGCGTTCGCCGATGCCCTCAACGCTCTTTTGCAAAAATACACCTAACTTACGAAACCGCTCGAATCTCTTTAATCGGTTTAATACCAAAATAGTCCCAAAAGTATTTGAGAGATTCTAAATGCATTTGAATGTACGGTGAATCACTTTGTTTGATGTAGATAAAAAGCTTCAAGCCTGAGACATCCCCCACAAATTGAAAATGCTCAGGTTTGTAGAGCTCCCCGTAAAACGCAAGACTCTCTTCTCGTTTTTGTACAAATTTTCCAAACGCTTCGTGTAAAAATCGCTCTGTAAAACCCCGTTGTAACACAAACTCTTGCCTGTGTTCGTGCTAATGGCAGGACAATCCGTATCTACCAAAATATGCTCAAAATAAGGAGTGATGGGGTAAAGCTTACACGCAGGGGTGCGATGCTCATAAATGCTGCATTGATGGTTTTCATAATACCTACAATGCTCTGCCCATCGTTTAAAAGCACATACGCCATCAAGCGTTCATTGTCAATGCCAAATAAAATAGGAAAATGAGTATAAACTTGCGAAAAATCCTCTAAAATTAGTGGCGATGCCACAAAGCCTTTAGCGCCATTGCAACACGCCCCTCACAACTCGAACACCCGTTAAAATAAAAAATTTTCTGCCGTTATGTTCACATAACTTCCAATGCTTCGCATCCAAACCCCTTTTACATGTAAAGGGTACAAGCATTTTTAGTTCCGTTTTGGCGTTACATGTAACGCTATTTTTTACTGACTTTCTCTTTGAGTGCTTCTAGCTTCTCATAGTTCTCTTTTGCACTATTTATCGCCTCTTCAAACGCAAACCCTTGCATGATAATTTTGTACAAATTTGGTTTTTCTTTTCGCCAGTTGCGGATAGTTTTTACATCCACTCCCAAATAACCTGCCATATCTCGCTGTGTCATAATGTACCTTTTTTACTACAAAAGTACACGCAATAGCTTGACGAAACAACGAGGGAAAATAGCCCTTTTTTATTCAATAAAAAGGTACATAATTCCTACTTAACCTACAAAAGAGTATTATTTACCCCAAAAACTTATTTTTAGGGGTAAATATTGGCTACTCTTCCACTTTATGAACACATCAAAACCATTTTTAAAGACACAGACTTTACCAGTAGCGAGGGTGAGTTTTTAACAGGTAAAATCTTTGAAGCCATTGAGCGAGTCGATAGAGCATTTATAGCTATTTTACTCAAAGACACAACCTCCAAAAGTCACTTTTTCGATGCCATCGAAGATGCGTATCTCCTCAATCAAACAAAACTCTATGAATTTTTTAACGCCAAAGAGTATTTTGACAACTCCTACACCAGCTACACCAATAAAATAGGCTTGATAAAAAAAGAGAGTTTCATCAAAAAGTTTGATGATGTCGTGCTTGCGTTTCCTTACAAAGACTGCATTTTAGAGGGTGGCATGAGCAACGAAGAAACCTCAAAAAAGGAGATTTTTTACAACTCCATCATCAGCAAAGAGGAAATCGACCGTTTGTTTGAGCCAAAAGTCTTAACCAACATTCAAAAATTTGATACAAACGGACAAAGCATGCCTGAAAGTATCTCGATGGATGACAACCTCATCATCAAAGGCAACAATCTTCTTGCTTTGCACAGCCTAAAACAACGCTACGCAGGACACATCAAACTTATCTACATCGACCCACCGTACAATACAGGTAACGACGGTTTTAACTATAACGACCGCTTTAATCACTCCACATGGCTTACATTTATGAAAAATCGCTTGGAAGTAGCAAGAGAATTATTAAGTGATGATGGTTCTATTTTTATACAAATTGATGACTTCGAAGATGCTTATTTAAAAGTGCTCTTAGATGAAATTTTTGGTAAAAATTGTTTCAGAAATAAAATAACATGGAAAAGGCGAGGAGGAAGTGCTAATCCTGTGAATAGATTAAATAATGTAGTGGATTACATTTTATGGTATTCAAAAAAAGAAGATAATTTTCAGTTTTTTACTCCATTTACAAAAGATGATGAAAATACAAAAAAAATATATAACTCAACTTTCGCACATAAAACCAAGCTCTTTTTTGGTGTAAGCACCGATAACAGCGACAAGGTGTTGCAGTTCTTTTGAACCCTTGAGATTTTGATGGATATTTGCTATGTTGGTTAGGATTT
>JAJOKG010000184.1 GCA_021206415.1 Sulfurospirillum sp.
TATAAAATGCACTATCTTGTTTTTTATAATCAAGAGTATAGAAGCCCTCAGGAGTTCGTTTATCACCTTCTTGTTGTTTATGTCCGTTTGGATTAGAGCCGAAAACTACTGAATATGATCCTATAATTTGTTTATTTTTATAAAGAATAAGTGTGTTTTCTTTTTTAGTAACAACAACTAAATCAGCTTTTTCCATGGAAACAAAGAACTAGAAATAAATATCAACACCACCCATATTAGTTTCATACTACTCCAAACTTTGAACTTTTACATGTAAAGAAGAAACAAGCCTTTAAAACTCATTCCCTTCAATACGATTAACACGAATATCCACAAAATCGTCATATTTCGATGCGACGTATATTTCAATAGGACGACAGCAGACATAACAGTCTTCAATATAACTCTCACCCACTTCACTACTGGGCTCAATAAAAATTGAAAAGTTTTCCCAACAGTAAGGGCAGGTAATGGTTTTATCGAACAGTGTATTATCCATAAAAACCTTTCAAAACGTAAAGATTATGTGTTTACATGTAAAGACTAAAACGAAGTTTTTGGGCTATCACCAGACGTTTACACGTCCAGCAACACTACCTCAACCATCTCGCCTTTTTCAATCTTTAAAACATCTTTTTCGACTCGAAGCAAAGAGGGTTTATCTAAAAGGTTGTTCAAAATAGCACTACTGCCCTCTTTTTTGCCTTCCAAATCAACGATAAGTTCACCCTCACAAAAACGAAGGTTACAAGCGGTAAATTCGACAAATTTAGAGCGTTTTTTTGTAAAACTCGCCCATTTTAGCTTTGATGGTAGGCAGGGCAAATTTTTGAGCACGCATTTTACGCAGCATTGGAGCGATAAACAAAAAAGTACACACTGAGGCGCTGTAAGGAAAGCCAGGAAGTGCGTAGATGTATTTGTGTCCCGTCTTGACCACACGAATGTGACGCCCTGGTTTCATATACGAGCCATCAATGATATTTTCAATTTTCATATCGGTGAGGATGCTTTGCAAATAATCAAAATCCCCCACACTTCCCCCACCTGTAGTCACGACAATATCGCTCCACATGAGTGCTTGTCGGAGCTGTTGCTCAATGACATCTCGCTCATCACGGATGAGTTTAAAACGCATGGTCTCGCACCCTAATTGGCGCAAGATGGCTTCAACGGTGACGTGGTTAGAGCTTCGAATTTGCGCGTGAGAGGTTTTAGGCTCACCAAAATCTAAGATTTCATTGCCCGTAGAGAGAATAGCAATGCGAGGGCGCATAAAGACTTCAACTTGTACAAGACCTAGTTCTGCCATCACCCCAATTTCTGCAAAACCAATCTTTGTCCCTTTTTGAATGAGCACTTCACCCGCTTTATAGTTCTCTCCCACAGGTCGTACCGCAAAGCCTTTTGGCACGGCAGAAGTGATGCGAATACTCTCGCCCTCAACTTCCACATTCTCAATCGGAATAAGCGTATCTGTCCCTTCACTCATCAAGGAACCCGTAAAGGTTTTCACACATTGCCCTTGCGCAACCACGCCCGTGGTTTCACTCCCAGCAGGTACAAAAGCGTTTACATGTAACTTCCCTAATTGTTGGTCACTAAAAGCGATGGCATAGCCATCCATTGAAGCAGTTTCATGGGTAGGATTATGTTCAACAGCGACAATATCCACCGCCAAAAAGCGCCCCAAAGTCTCACCAATAAAAAGATTTTCAACACCCAACTGCGTGCTAATAGAAGCCTCAAGCGCTCTGAGCGTTTCATCAAAAGGAGGAAAGTTTTGACTCATGCGTCCGCCTTTAAAAGTCCATGTCCTTGAAGCAAATGGGAACGATCTTTAGCATAAACACGTTTACCCTCAATCAAATCATACTTCCAAATGGGCGCATTGGCTTTAAAATCTTCTACAAAATCATTAATCAGTTTTAAGGCAACTTTTCGTTTAGGTGAAACCACGGCAGAGATATAACTTGAGGTGTGATTGGGCACATCGCCTCTGGAATGTGCCATTAAAAGTACGGCATTTTGTGCCTTCGCTTTTTCTTGCCACGCATCAAACCAGCTTTGCAAAATAGGCTCATAAATATCAAAACTAAGCCCATCAATGCCATCTTCATCTCTCACGATTCCCACAAAAGGGATAAACGCACCGTAGTTTTTATCGCAGATTTTATCGTACCACGCAGCCAAAATCTCTTTTACATGTAAAGAGCCTTCATGTAATTCTAACATGCTTCAGCCTCCACACACAGGAGGTAAAAGGGAGATTTTATCCTCAGAAGCAATCGGCATGTTTAAATCACACACCAATGTATCATTGACCGCAACAGCACAAATTCCTAGCCATTCTTGAAGTGCTTTGTCCTCTTTAAAATAGTCTTTGAGTTCATTCAAATTTGAGATATCCACATCAAGGCTAGGACGCCCAATCGGCCCTAAAAATTCAACTTTTGCCACAATGATTCCTTTTTACATGTAAGAATTTAAAACGAGGAAAACGAGAGGAAAAGACCTCTCATTTTATACTTTTTTAGATAGGTAATATTCGTATATTTTTACTTAATTTCTCTTGTAAAACAGATTCGATGGCAAAAAGTGTGCCTGTTGAACTGCTCGCACAGCCACTACAAGCGCCAAGATAGCGGATGTAAACGTCCGTGACTTTATCATCACCCTCTTTGATGTCAAGAATTTCAAGATTTCCTCCATCCATGACAAGCATCGGGCGAATGTTTTCATCAATGACGGCTTCGATTTGTTGGAATTTTTTAACCACTGTTAAGTCATCAAAATCAACACTGCTGTGACCTTCGATTTGCGCATTGGAAATCGCTAATAAACGATCATGCTCCATCTCCGCTCTCGTGTCTCTCAAAATATCGACCAAGTAGTACTCTTTCTCTTCATGCCCGCCAGGCTTCACACAGGATTTACAAAACGCACCCGCTTTGGTGTAGTTGGTAATCTCTTCTACGGTGGTAAGGTTATTGAGACGAATCACCTCTTTAATCGTTCCAAGGCTCACCCGTGCACACTCGCAGACGATAATCTCATCTTCAAATGACGCCGCGTCCACCCCTTTAAACGAAGCTGCTGCTGCTTTAATGACATCGTACGCCATAACCGAACAGTGCATTTTTTGAGGTGGAACCGCTGGAATATCAGGCGTATCACGCATCGCTTTTTCCACATCGATATTGGTAATTTTAACCGCTTCAGAAACAGTTTTGCCAATACACAGCTCTGCCATCGTATCAGAACTTGCAATGGCGGTGCCACAGCCAAAACTTTTAAATTTTGCCGCTTTAATCACTTCCGTTGCTTCATCGACAACCCAGTAAAGTCTCACCGCATCGCCACAGCTCTCCGCACCAAAGTCTGCAACCACAAGCTTTCCGCCCATATTCTTTGCATCTTCTTCGGTCAGTTCACCCATGTTTTTTGGGTTATTCATCAAATCTTGTACTTTTTGGCTGTATTCCTCCCAAATGGAGCCGCCAATTAAACTATTTTTTCCCATTTTCTATCCTTTAAAATCTTTACATGTAAAACAAAATAGATTGTTATAACTTACTCACATGCCACTCTGGCGCATATGCATAGGTGCTTGAAATCGCACGAAGTCTAAGAACGGCTTTATTAATCACTTCAATAGCAAAATCAACCTCAGCTTCTGTCGTAAAACGTGACAACGAAAGCCTTAATGCCGTATGCGCTAAATCTGCTTCCGCGCCAATGGCTTCCATGACAGGATTGGACTCAAGCGCTTCACTCGCACACGCACTGCCGGTACTCGCCCCAATGCCATTTTGGTTCAAATCCCACAGCATCGCTTCACCCTCAATACCTTTAACACTAATCAAAATGGTATTGGGAACACGTTGCTCTTTTGTTCCAACGACAAAGGTTTCAGGGATTTGAAGTAAGGCATCTTCTAGTTTATCACGCAAACGTCTGACATTGCTTTTTTCAAAATCAAGTGCTTCAACGGCAAGCTCCATCGCTTTTCCCATACCGACAATCCCAGCAACATTGAGGGTTCCACTGCGTCTGCCCCCCATATGCTCTCCACCATGAAAGAAAGGTGACAAAGTTTGTCCATTGCGGATGTAAAGCCCACCGACCCCTTTAGGCCCATGAAATTTATGCGCTGAAAAGCTTAAAAAATCAACATGGGCTTTTTGAACATCCACAGGAATTTTACCAATCGCTTGAACCGCGTCCGTATGAAAGAGTACTCCTCTTTCTTTACAAATCGCCCCAATCTCTTCAATCGGGAAAATCATACCCGTTTCATTGTTCGCCCACATAATGGAAACAAGCGCTGTTTTATCGGTAATCGCATTTTTTAGGTCTTCTACATTAATGACACCATCGCTATTAACAGGAAGATACGTCACGTTAACACCCAAACTCTCTAAAAATTTACAGGATGCCCCAACCGCAGGATGCTCCACTTCACTGGTAATAATATGATTTTTATCGCCATTTAAAATAGTGTCGTTATAGATACTTTTGATGACCCAGTTATTACTCTCGGTCGCACAGGATGTTATGACAATGTCGTCATCATCACTGGCGTTAATACCAGCATAGAGTTGATCCATTGCAGCCCTAAGTGCTGGGTGACTCTCGCTCCCAAATTGATGCAACGAATTTGGATTGCCATACATTTGGCAAAAATACGGAACCATCTCTGCAAATACTTTTGGATCAACTATGGTTGTCGCGTTATTATCTAAATAGACTCTCATTGTCTTCTCTCTCCATTTTCCATATAGGATAAAGTTTATCCTAATTAATTTTTGAATACTATTATTTTATATATTAAAAAATACTAAAGAAATCTAAGCAATAATCTGTTTTAACTCAGCAATGGTTGCATCAAACTCAAACACTTCTTCTGGCGATTGCTGTAAAAAACCATTCATCTTCTCTTTTTTGCTAATGGCTAAATCAAGCTCTTTATCGTTGCCTTTCTCATAAGCTCCAATACGAATCAATACCTCATTTTCTTTTAAAATCGAGCTTAAACGCTTAAAACGCATCGCTGCTTTTTTATGCTCCCCATCAATCACATCCCCCATGACCCTCGAAGCACTGTTTTGAATATTAATCGGCGGATAAATCCCATAATCCGTTAATTCCCTGCTTAACACAATGTGCCCATCAAGAATACTACGAGACTGATCCGCAATGGGATCACTTAAATCGTCACCCTCAACCAAAACGGTAAAAAAAAGCGGTAATGGAACCTTTACCTTCTTCTTTTCCTGCACGCTCCATTAGTTGTGGCAAAAGGGCTAACACAGAAGGCGGATACCCTTTAGAAGTCGGAGGCTCACCCAGTGCTAAACCAATCTCCCGCTGTGCCATCGCAAAACGGGTCACTGAATCCATCATAAAGAGCACATCTCTTCCTTGATTTTTAAAATACTCTGCCACACTCATCGCACTAAAAGCACCATACTTTCGCATAAGAGGAGAATCATCGCTGGTCGCTACAATGATGACCGTATTTTCAAGATTACCCCCTAAGTTTTTTTCAATAAACTCAGGCACCTCACGCCCACGTTCACCAATTAAAGCCACCACTTTAATGGGCGCTTCAGAGCCTCTGACAATCATCCCCATCAGTGTTGATTTGCCCACACCACTTCCTGCAAAAATGCCCATTTTTTGACCTTTTCCACAGGTTAAAAGCCCATCAATCGTCTTGACACCCACACGAAATGGCTCTGTAATAAGCCCTCGCTTCATTGCATCCATTGGCGCTTTCATAATAGGTGCTTGTGCGCTTGCACCTATCGTTCCCTTGCCATCTTTGGGACGAATAAACGGATCAACTACCCGTCCTAAAAGTTCTTCTCCTACGGGGATCATCATTCCTTGTTCACTAATAAAGACTTTATCACCAATTTTAAACCCTTCAATAAAGCCAAAAGGAGAGATAAAAAAGGCATTACGATCCACTTCGGTCACCATACCTAATTCACTTTTTTTACCATCCAGAGAAACTAAATTAACAATATCCCCAATACTAGGACGAAGTCCACACGCCTCAATGGTGGTAGAACTAATTTTGGTAATGGTACCAAACATCGGAGAAAGACTTTTTTCTTGCAGTTTATGTCTGAGGCGTTGAAGTGGCATTAGTAGCGATTAGCCTGTGGTGCGTT
>JAJOKG010000099.1 GCA_021206415.1 Sulfurospirillum sp.
CTTAGGCGAAAATTCGCGTGTAGTATGGTTTTGGATGTGGCTTTTTTATAGGACTTTTATGGTTTTATTGGATTAGTTTTAGTTTTGTTTATTATGAACTAGCCTTTTTAATTCCCTTTATCATTTTAGGCGTTGCGCTCATTTATGCGCTTCTTTTTTGGTGTATCGCAAAAATTGGGCGTTCCATTTATATACAAGCACCCTTACTTTTTGGGGTAAGTTTTATAGACCCTTTTGGTTTTAATTGGCTCAAACTTCACCTCACACTTCTTGATACTTATTTTTCAACATCACATCTCGCATTTGGCGCTTTATTGGGAGCACTGACACTGCTAAAAGCACTTCCAAAAAGATATAAACTTATCGCAATCATTCCTCTTTTTCTTGCAACATTATGGCAAACACCTACGCCTATAACGCCACCAGCAATTAATGTGGCTTTACCTCTTATGCATATTCCTCAATCGCAACGATGGGATGCAGCCTACCAAAAAGAGGCAATTGCCCTTAATTTTAGATTGATTGAAGAGGCAATTGAGGAGGAAAAAGAGCTTATTATTTTTCCAGAAAGTGCTTTTCCGCTCTACCTAAATCGTGCGCCTAAGATCATGGAAGCGCTCAAGGCTTATTCAAAGAAAATAGCTATTGTTACAGGTGCATTAACCTATGAAGAAAAACAAGGATTTTTTAACTCATCTTATTTCTTTCACAATGAAGAGATGCATATTGCTCACAAAATTATTTTAGTGCCTTTTGGCGAAGAGGTTCCTTTTCCTTCTTTTATGGTAGAAATCATTAATAAACTTTTTTTTGATGGAGCAAAAGATTATCAAAAAGCAAAAGAACCACACGATTTTCTCATTAATGGTATACCTTTCAGAAGTGCTATTTGTTTTGAAGCAACAACCGATAAGCTCTTTGAGGGAAATCCCAAACAGATGATTGCCATTAGTAACAATGCGTGGTTTAGTCCTTCTATTGAACAAACCTTACAACATTTACTGCTACGCTACTACGCAAAGAAGTATCAAACGGTGATTTACCACAGTGCCAACAGTGGTAAAAGTGGAGTGATTTTACCGTAAAGATGAGCAGTGCTCATCTTTACATGTAAAAAGAAAATATCTATTAGAGTTCTTGCAGAACTCTTAACACGCCTTTAAAGCAAAGCTCTAAAGACTACGTTAACACTGGGTAATCTTTGGCAGAAAGCCCGCGCACCCTTGGTTCTTTTCCTTCTTGCAAAATGAGTTTTGCAAGAAGTCTATTTTTTAAGGGTTTTAAAAAGCTCTACGGCGTCAAGTTTTTCCCACGGATAATCACTCTGTCCCACTTGTCCACGTGCTGCAACATCAGCATACAAGAAAGTATCTTCGCTTGGCTTATCCAAACCAAATTTTTCCGTAATCCAACGAGGGGTTAAACTAAAGGTATTGAGGACAAACTCAGAGAGGACATCATCACTCACGCTGGTGTATGTACCAAAGGTATCCACAGAAACCGATACGGGCTTTGCGACACCAATCGCATAAGAGAGCTGAACAGAACATTTTTTAGCGAGTCCTGCAGCAACAATGTTTTTAGCAATCCAACGTCCTGCATAAAGGCCACTTCTATCCACTTTGGTATAATCTTTACTTGATTGCGCACCACCACCAATAGGAGCATAGCCACCAAAACTATCGACAATCAGTTTACGACCCGTAAGTCCTGAATCGTGCAGTGAACTGTGATTTACATAACGCCCTGTTGGGTTGATGTGAATAATCGTATCATTAGGATCATACAACTCCGTTGGAAGTCCTGTATCGTCAATTAATCCTTTAATGAGGGTTCGTACTTCTTCAATACTCATATGCTCATTGGAAGGCGCAGAAACAACAATCGTATGAATTTTTTGAGGTTTGCACTCTTCAAAGTTTTGTTTGGTACCATAATCTACTGTCACTTGGGTTTTAATATCTACCCCCAGTTTATGATTGTGTTTAAGCGCATACTGATACACTTTATCGCACAACATTCTCGCATACATAATCGCTGCTGGCATAAAATCAGCCGTTTCAGAGGAAGCAAATCCAAACATAATACCCTGATCACCCGCACCAATTTCACCACTTTCTTGATCTACGCCTTGGTTGATGTCACTGCTTTGCTGATTAAGAAGGACTTGTACTTTCACTTCATCGGGGTGCAAACATTGCTCTTTTGTAAACGAAGACTTACCATCGTAACCAATTTTAGCAAGCGCATCTTTGACAATTTTTTCATAATCAGAAAAAGAGAGAATCCGTTTGGTATTGACCTCTCCACCAATAATGACATGTTTTCCTGCAACAAAAACTTCACTCGCGACACGAGAGTTTTTATCGGCAATCAAGAGCGTATCCACAATGCTATCTGCGATGATATCCGCACATTTGTCAGGATGTCCTGGGCTGACCACTTCAGAGGTAAAAAGGTAGTGTTGTGTGTGTTCCATTTTTGTTTTCCATTTCTTTGTTTTCCTGTTTGCAGACACATTTTCAAAAAACACTTGTTTTTTTTGAAAAGTTTATGCTTTTCGAGCAAAATCTCTCAAGCATAAAGTCTGAAACTCGTTTTCCATCCTTTTGTTTTCCATTTATGGTTTCAATGAAGACGAAACATAAAATAAAAGTTAAAAGTTTGAATTTGAACCCTAAGGGTTCACCGCCGTTTTCCTAAAGAGAGTATAATACTCCTTTTTCCATAAAAATTTCTTTGACATATATCAATCTCTACCACGCTTGAGAAGCAGTATGCTCTAAACTTTCACGCAATTTTTTTAAAAAAACCTCTCGTGAAACTTCACAAGCTCCCAAAGATTTTAAATGCTCTGTGGGCAATTGACAATCAATAAACTCACCCCCTAAGAGACGTATCTTTTCACAAAGCCCCACCAAAGCCACTTTGGAAGCATCTCTTTGGATTGAGAACATTGACTCCCCACAAAAAACACCTCCAAGATAAAGCCCATAGAGTCCGCCTACGAGTTTCCCCTCAAAAAATGTCTCCACACTGTGTGCTAAACCTTTTACATGTAAAGCACAAAATGACGCAATCAGCGCCTCACTAATCCAGCTCTTTTGCCCTTTGTGCAGACGTGTCTCTAAGCACAAACGCATGACCTTTTCAAAATCAGTGTCATAGCGTATCTCAAAATGTTTCATACTTTTGTGAAGGCTTTTGCTGATTTTTATCGCATCAGGGAACAAAATCAAACGAGGATTGGGAGACCACCATAAAAATCGGGTCATTTTCATTAAACCACGGGAAGATACCTCTTTGGTACGCTTGTATTAAACGCTCACACGAGAGATCTCCACCCCATGCTAAAAGCCCTTCATCGCTTGCATCCAAAGGATTGGGAAAGCTAAACTCCTTTGGATGAAGCTGTGGAATAAGAATTTTAGTTGCCACCGCTGTAACTAAAGAGTAATTTTTTAGATTTTATATCAATCGTACAGACGCCACCATGCTTAAGCTTGCCAAAAAGCACCTCTTCTGCAAGCGGTGTTTTAATCTGCTCTTGAATCACCCGACGCATCACACGAGCCCCCATCTCTTTGCTGTAACCCTCACTTGCGAGCTGTTTCTTAGCCGCAAGTGTTGCGATAACTTTGACATTTTTATCTTTGAGTTGCTCAGAGAGCTCATTTAAGAGCTTCTCGACGATATTGACCATCACCGCTTCACCAAGCGGTGCAAAATGAATCACCTCATCCAGACGATTTCGAAACTCTGGCGCAAAAAAGGCTTTAATTGCCTCATCCGCACGAGAGGTTTCACTTTTAGTAAAGCCCATGGTCGGCGCTTCTTTGGTACCTAAATTGGAGGTCATAATAATAATAACATTGCGAAAATCAATCTTTGTGCCATTATTATCCGTCAAGGTCGCACTATCAAAAATCTGTAATAAAATGTTGAGCATATCAGGATGCGCTTTTTCAATCTCATCGAGTAAAAGCACACAGTAAGGATGCTTTTTAATCGCTTCAGAAAGCTGACCACCCTCATCGTATCCCACATAACCAGGAGGTGCGCCAATCAAACGACTCACCGTATGCTTCTCCATATATTCGCTCATATCGTAGCGTTCAAAATGGACACCCAACTCATACGCCAACTGTTTTGCCACTTCCGTTTTACCCACACCCGTAGGGCCAGCGAATAAAAAAGAGCCAATGGGCGAGGTAGGATTTCCAAGCCCTGCACGGCTTCGTTTAATCGCTTTACACAAAGCTTCAATCGCTCTATCTTGCCCAAAAATTTTAGCCTTCAAGTGCGCCTCTAAATGCGCCATGACTTCACCTTCATCTTGCGTTACACTACGACTTGGGATATTGGCAATTTTGGAAAGGACGGCTTCAATGTCCGAGAGTTCCACCACTTTTTTACGCTTTTTGGCTAAGTGAAACGACGCACCCACTTCATCAATCAAGTCAATCGCTGAATCGGGTAAAAACTTATCGCTAATATACTTTTTTGCCAATTCCACAGAGGCTTTAATGACATCATTAGAATACTTCACGCCATGATGCGCTTCGTAATGACTCTTTAACCCTTTCACAATAGCAAACGCATCTTCAAGGCTCGGCTCTAAAATGTCAATTTTCGCAAAACGACGGCTTAGGGCTTTATCTTTGTCAAAAAAGTTACGAAATTCCCCATACGTAGTTGCCCCAATACAGCGCAACTTACCAGAAGCAAGAGCAGGTTTTAACAGGTTCGACAAATCCATAGAACCTCCTCCTGTTGCACCAGCCCCCACAATGGTATGAATCTCATCAATAAATAAAATAGCCCCTTTTTGCGCTTCAAGTTCACTCAGTATCTCTTTAAGGCGCTTTTCAAAATCGCCTCGATACTTTGTCCCTGAAATTAACGCGCCCATATCCAGCGCATACACAGGGGTATTTTTTAAAATTTCAGGCACTTTATTTTCACTCATATAAAGAGCTAAACCCTCAACAATAGCCGTCTTTCCAACCCCTGGTTCACCCACAAGCAAAGGATTGTTTTTCTTTCTACGACACAAAACCTGCATCATGCGTTTGAGTTCATCAGCCCTTCCAATTAAAGGGTCAATCTGCTTTTGTTTCGCAAGGGAAATTAAATCAATCGTATATTTCACAAGCGCACTCTCTTTTTCTTCCTCTTTATTCTCTACTTTTTCCTCAGGAAGACTCAGCGCTGTCACCTCTTCAATAATCATGAGCTTATCGACACCGTGTTGCATTAACAACGAAACACAAAAAGCATTTTGTTCGTCCATCATCGCAATTAAAAGGTCATATACACTGGCTTCCGTTTTTCCCGCACTTTTTACATGTAACATCATAGACTCAATGACACGAGATAATGCAAGCGTTTCTGCGGGTTCATAATTTTCATCACTGGGAACGACTTGAGGATGGGCTGCAAAATATTTTTCCATAGAGCGCTTTAAAAAAGCAATGCTTAGCCCAGCTTCTTGAAGTAAATGAATAATATGTTCATTGCTTAAAAGGGCAAAAAAGAGATGATCCACCGTGATATACTCAAAACGGTGTTTTCTTACAAACGCAATCGCATCATTAAACACAAAATTGAGTTCTTGACTTACCATACTCTTCTCCTTATTCTGCTTCCATAATGGCACGCAATGGGAATTTTTTCTCCTTTTGCCATTTTTTTTTACTGAGACACTTTCGTCTCAGCAATTTCATAGGCATAAACCCCACATAAACCTTTACCTTTTTCATGCACACTCAACATAATTTCAGTCGCTTTTTCAAAACTATGATGAAAAATCTGCATCAAAACCTTAATGACAAATTCCATACTGCTGTAATCATCATTTAGCAAAAGAACCTTGTACAATCTCGGCTCTTTAATTTCAATGAGCTCAACCGTTTCATTTTCAAACGCTGGATTACTCTGATGCATCCAAATCCTCTATTTCGATACTAACTTATCAACATCTTTTTGAATCACATCAAGTGAAACTTTGCCAATGTAAAATTTATTATTAGGGTCATTTTGATAAATATCCGTCACTTTTTGGTAAGCACCCTCTTTTAAAAGCACTTTAAATGGCACTTGAAGCGCTTGTTTATACG
>JAJOKG010000124.1 GCA_021206415.1 Sulfurospirillum sp.
TACATGTAAAGATTTTTAGAAGTGTACATCCCATGTTCTGGGATGTACCTTTAAAGATTACATAAAAATGAACGCTCCAACAAGAAGCACAGCAATAAAGATTGCACCAAAAATTGCACCCAGTGCCCACCAACGAGCTTGGCTGATATAACCAGCACCGTACCAAATTGGTGAAGGACCAGTACCATATGGAGTGATAATTCCCATAATACCTAGTGTTCCTGATAGCAAAATCATAAATGTTGGGATTTGCTCAGGCGCAATAAATTTAAGCGCGATAACAATGAAGATAGGTAACAACGCTGAAACGTGTGCAGTAACACTTGCAAAGAAGTAATGTAGCAAGAAGAATACAAGCAACATAGAAACAATCAATGCAATTGGGCTAAGACCTGAAAGAGAAGCTTCTGCTAATGTACCAATCCATTTAAGGATTCCTACTTTTGCCAAACCACCAGCAAGTGCAACCAAGGTAGCAAACCATACTAAAACGTTCCACGCACCTTTATTTCCAATAACATCATCCCAAGAGATAACATTACAAAGAACCATCAAAGAGACGATAGAAATCGCAGCCATTGTTGCATTAACACCTAATTCTTTACCAAAAATCCAAAGGACAAGTGCAAGAACCGCAAACAAAAGCATCATAATTTCTTTGAAACTAATTGAACCCATTTTTTTCAATTCGCCCGCTGCCCAAATTGGTGCTTCAGGAGATTGTTTTTGAGTTGGTGGGAAAATAAGGTATCCTAAAAGTGGTACCAACAAGAAAAGTGGTAACATTAATGGAACCATAATACTAGCCCAAGCGCCCCATTCAATGGTTACTTTTGCACTTTTCTCAATAATATTTACAGCCAATAAGTTTGGAGCAAGTGCTGTTAGGAACATTGAACTGGTAACACATGTTGCAGCCATCGCTACCCATGAAATGTACGCACCCAATTTTCGTGGCTCATTATCTGGAAGAGAGTTGAAAATTTGTGGAATATTAATCGCAATTGGGAAAATAGTACCACCACTTCTTGCCGTATTTGAAGGCATAAACGGTGCAAGAAGTAAGTCAGCAAACGCAACGGCATAACCAAGACCGAGTGAGCTTTTACCCATAAATTTAACCATAATAAGTGAAATTCTTTTGCCAAGTCCTGTTTTTTGATACCCTGCAGCAAACATAAATGCAGCAAAGATTAACCAAATAGTAGCATTTGAAAAACCTGAAAGTGCCCATTTTACACCCTCAGCTGGCTTTGGATCAATAATACCTAAAGAGGCAACCAAACAGACACCAATAAGACCCACAAGTGCAGCAGGAACTGGCTCAATGATAAGACCAATGACAACTCCTAAAAAGATTGCCATAAAATGCCATGCATTCGCACTCAATCCCTCAGGAGCAGGAATAAACCAAACAACTAACGTCACCAACACTGGAATCAGCATTGATATTGCTTTTTTCGACATCGCGAAACCTCCATAATAAATTTGAACTCAACATCTCAAAATATTAAGACTGGTGTAATTATATGGCGATAAAAGAGATATAAATGAGACTTTTTTGCTAGAATTACAAAAAAAAGTGTCTGGAAACTTATGAAAGTCTTAAAAATTGCAATTGTTTTATTTTTTTATACTTCATTCGCTTATGCAAATGAAATTTTACTCCTCCATTCTTACAATAAAGGACTAAAATGGAGCGATGGCATTTCACAAGGTGTTGCTGATGTCATGAAAAAACATCCACAATACGAACTCACAACAGAATATATGGATAGCAAGAAGATAGAATCTGAAAACTATCTTGAGGAACTTTTGGTTTTATACCGCAAAAAATTTGCACATCGTCATTATAAAGCTATTATTGCTGCTGATAATTATGCGTATGAGTTTGCGCTCAAATACCACCAAGAACTCTTTGTTAATACTCCTGTTATTTTTTGTGGCGTTGAAAATTTTGATCCAAAAGATATTACGCCTTATCATAAACCTTATTTCACAGGTATCGTAGAATATAAAGATATTCGTAAAAATATAGAACTCATTCAACAACTCTTTCCCGCCATTAAAATGGTTTATATCATCAGTGATGATGCGTACTCTTCTTTAGTGATTAAAGATCAGATTATTGAGGAATCCAATTATTTTAAAGATAAATTTCGTGTGGTCTTTGACAATGAAATAGATTTTGATAAGATTGATGAAAAAATCAATAAACTTCCTCGCCACAGTGCTATCTTATTTACCAGTTTTTACCGTGACATCAATGGAAAATACGTTCCTTACCATAAGCTTCAAGCTTTTTTTCAACGCTCAAAGTTTCCTGTCTTTGCGCTCAATCATATTCATTTAAACGAAGGTGTTATTGGCGGTTTTGTGGTAAATCCTTATGAGCAAGGATCCTTAGCAGCTAAAAATGCTTTTGCACTCATTCAAGGAAGGGATATACACACACTACCTGTACAAATACCTAAAGGTAACTATATCTTCGATAACCATGTCTTGCGTAAATTTGGAATTCCACTCAGTGATGTGCCTTCTCCCTCAGAAGTCATTAATGGGGTTGAAAGCTTTTATGAAAAACATCAAAAATTTGTGGAGAATGCTTTTGCCTTAATGCCTCTTTTACTGCCATTGACAACTATTTTGATTTTAAATGTCATCAAACGGATTTCTCTTGAAAAGGAGCTTTTACGTCAAAATAAATTAGACCATGTGCTTTTAAATAACATCCAAAGTGCTATTTTTTGGAAAGCAAACGATGGAAAAATACTAGGCTGTAATGATCTTTTATGTCAAATTTTAGAACGTGAAAAATATGATATCATTGGTAAGCACGTTAAAGAAGTAATGCCTGATATTTGTGAGATAATTCAAGAAGTACCCCTAGATAGCCCACAAAGTGCCGAAATTGAAATTGCTATACCGTATAAAGAAAAAAAAGTTTTTTCCACCCGCAGAACTTATTATACCGATGAAAAAAACCATGAAGCAGGGGTTGTTACCATTTTGACAGATATAACAGAGAAAAAGCGTATTGATACAGAGCGCAAACGCCACGAGCAATTTGTCATTCAACGCTCTAAACAATCAGAAGTAGGAGAGATGATAGCCAGTATCGCTCATCAATGGAAAACACCATTGGTCGAAATCTCAGCGATTGCTCAAGAGTTAATTTACAAACGTCGTAAAAAATCTTTAGATGAAGAATACACCCAAAAATTTGTCGAAGATATTATGACGCAAGTCAAATATATGTCAAATACCATTGATGATTTTAGGCAATTCATTAAACCCTCAACCAAACAGACGATGTTTAATGTCAAAGAGGCGGTCGATTCTATTCTCAATGTCCTCAACCACAGTGTCAAATACAACTATATTACCCTCAATATTTATCAACATGAAGAGCAACCACTTTTAGCCTTTGGCTATCCTAATGAATTTAAACAGTGTGTTTTAAATATCATTAATAATGCAAAAGATAGTATTATAAAAAAAAAGAGAGACAAAGCCAACAGAAGGTATTATAGAGATTGAACTAAAAAGCGATGCAAACCATATCTATTTGGAAATTAGTGATGATGGATGCGGAATTGATAAAAAGAATTTAGAAAGTATTTTTGATCCTTTTGTGAGTACCAAAGAAAATGGTGATGGCTTTGGCTTGTATATGGCAAGACTCATTATTGAAGATAAAATGGGTGGTAAAATTGTTGCGAAACAAAAAGAAAATGGCGCCCAAATTTGTATTACCGTAAATAAAGTCAAAGGAGACGTATGAAAATATTAATTCTAGAAGACAATGAACGCCTAGCCAATCTTATTGTCGAAGCGTTAGAGCAGAAAAAATACCATGTTGACCTTTTTAACGATGGCAAAAAAGCACTCGAAGCAATTGATAATGGATATGACTGTTTTATTCTAGATATTAATGTTCCAGGCATTGATGGACTAAGCCTTTTAAAAGAGATTCGTAGCATGGATAATGCAACACCTGCGATTGTTATTAGCGCTAATGTTGAGCTTGAAACTATTCAAGAAGCTTACTGCAAAGGGTGTGATGAATACTTAAAAAAACCTTTTTACATGTACGAATTAGAAACGAAGATAGAAAAGCTTTGTAAACCCAAAATATCGCTTCTTAGATTATTTCAAGGCTTTAGCTATTCTATCGAACAAGAAAAGCTCACAGATGAGAAAGGCGAAGAGATTAAACTTGCAAAAAAAGAGATTTTACTTTTAAATCTTTTTGCTAAAAATTTAGATAAAAACATCTCTTTTGAACGCATTGAACAGTATGTGTGGGGTGGAGAACTTACTACTACTGAAAATATCCGTGCATTGGTGAAGCGTTTGCGCAAAAAGCTCCCTGATGAAACCATTGAAAATCAAGGTGGTATCGGCTACCGCTTAAACTATGAACATTAAAAGGTTACAATAATGTACTTAAACATTACCGAAGATTTTTTACAACTCGATTATGAAAAAGATATGAAACAATTTAATCCCCAAACGTATTTTGAAGAGGAGGGAAATCAAAAGTTTGATGGAAATTCTTCACAAGAGATGCTCATGATGCTCAACCAAATTGGTGAAGATTTACATTTAGATGACTACTCTCTTAAAAAATTAGAAATATTTTTAAAAACAGAATTGCCCTTTTTTGCTGTCAATCGACGACTTATTCGTGAATGGGTACAAAAAAACTTTGTCTATTAAATGCTTAGTTTATGGACTCCAAAAGGTTTAAAATGAAAAAAATTTACTTTATACGACATGCCAAATCAAGTGATAAAGATGATACCTTAGATGATTTTTCACGTCCTCTTAATAGCCGTGGCAAAAATGATGTCACACTAATGGCAAAACGGCTCAAAATGTTTGATGTTATGCCTGATATTATCTACACCAGCCCAGCCAAACGTGCTTTAAAAACGACAAAAGAGATTGTCAAAGAAATTGATTGCGATAAAAAGAAGATTGTGCTCTGTGAAGCCTTGTATGAGAGCGATTATGCCTCTTATCTTGAGCTAATTCATCAAACAGATGATGAACACAATTCTGTTTTTATTATTGCACACAATCCAACACTTACAGAAGTAGCGGAGCGTCTTAGCGGTGCTATTTTAAGCAATATCCCAACGTGCGCAATTGTCTGTATCACCTTTGATATAAAAAGCTTTAAAGAAATTCATGAGGAGAGTGGGCATATTCTTTTCTTTGACTACCCCAAAAAACATTTTAAAAATTAGAACTTTCTGCGAAGCAGTAAAAAAAGTCCAATGGTTAGCCCCATACACAAAAGCATTAAACTCCCTACAATAAAAGAGCCATTAGGAAGATGTGCAAAAGGTAAACCTTGTGTATTAATACCAAAATACCCCACAATCAAATTGAGTGGTAAAAAGATACCTGAGAGAATTGTCAAAAGATAAATGGTTCGATTCATCTTCTCATTATTTCGACTGGTATAAAAGTTATACAAATTGTTCAGTTTTTCCATCGCTAAGAGTGTGGAGCGGTTGGTGCGTTCTAAATGTTCGTGGATATCTCTAAAATGCGTCACTAAAAAATCCTCATTTTCATGATAACGCTTAATAAAATCCTCCATAACGTCTGCACCCAAAAGAAGTAATCGATGAATACGTGCTAAATCTTTTTTATGCGTAAGCCAATAACGCATGAAATGCAAACGTGTATTGTCATACAGTTTTTCCTCCATCCAATCAATACTTTCATGGATATGTGCCACGCGTTTCATGGTAGTGTTGGTGTGTGTATCTAAGATTTCATACACTTTTTGCATACTCTCTAAATCAACAAAAGCATGTGTTGCTTTATCAAAACCATAATAATGACCTCCCTCAAATACAAAGGCAGAAGAGTCAACTTTTAACTCTTTTTCGTTTGAAGGTAGCGCTAAAATCAGCATAGCATAGTCTACTTCTTCTACAAACATAGAAGGGTGTGTAGGGTTTTTAAGGTCTAAGAGGTGAAAACGATCAATAACATCGTATAAATGATTCATATTAAATCCCATCCATCGTATCGGCTGCAATTTTGAGGCGCTCTTTATCAAAATGGGTATAAATACGAGAAGTATTTAAATCCGCATGACCAAGGGCTTCTTGCACCAAGATTAAGTCACGATTTTTTTGATACAGCAAGGTAGCAAAGGTATGACGCAACATATGTGCACCATTTTTCTCTTTGCGAATACCCGCATAAAGAAGCATTTTATCCATTACGTAACTCACATACCCTTGCGTAAGAGGCTTTCCTGTACGGCTTTGAAACAACAAAGCAGACTCATCATTTCGGTATGCCATCCATTCATTCAAATCTTTTTCAATATGTTCAGATTTTATCATTGCCGTTCGTGGCTTATTTCCTTTTCCACGAATTTGAAAAACCAAATACTCCCCATCTTTAACCATATCTTTGATTTTAATGCCTAAGGCTTCACTAACACGCATACCTGTGTAAATAATCAGTTTTATTAATAGACGGTTTTTGGCTTGCGAATAGGGTTTAAATTCGGTCTCTTCAATGGCTTTAAAAAAGCGAGATAACTCTTCTTTGTACATATGAGCAGGTAATTTTTCACCTCTTCGTCCGCCAAGCCCACCCCAATTTTTAAGCTCAATACGAAACTGGTGTGCAAAACCATTTGCTTCCTCATTTTGTTTATCCATAAACTGAAAGAAAGAGAGCAGGGCAATACGATAATTTTTTTTGGTAGCATCAGAGAGAGAACCCGTTTGTGAGGCTAAAAATTCACTCAGCAACTCTTCATCAATCTCTTTTAAACTCTTAAGCCCCATCGGCGTAGTGTAATAATAAAACTTCTCAAGCGGATTAATAAAAAGATTAATCCCAATCAGCCCAATATTTCGAGCCTCTTTAGCAAGATTTTTTAACTCTTGCATACTCTGACACCCACGATTCAAAGAGCCAATAATAGAGGAAAGTTTGCTATTTTCCTCCACATGACGATTTGAAAGAGAGGTAAGTTTATACTTTACAAAGCGATCAAGCCAAAAAAGCAAACTCGCATCAAAACTCTCTTTCTCATCGACTTTATAGCGCATTATTTGCCTCGTTTCCTGTAAAATTCAGCTTTAAAGGCTTTAAATTCACCCTTTAAAATGGCTTCTCGCATCTGTTTCATTAAAGAGAGATAATAGTGCAGATTATGGATGGATGCCAATCTAAAATAAGTTAACTCTTTCGCACGAAAGAGATGGTGCAAATACCCTCTTGAATAATGTTTACATGTAAAGCAGTCACACTCAGGATCTAATGGCTCTTCATCGCGTGCAAACTTCGCATTTTTAATGCTGATTTTGCCAAAAGAGGTAAAGAGTGAGCCGTTGCGTGCGTTACGTGTAGGCATCACACAATCAAACATATCAACCCCTCGCTCAACATTTTCCACCAAATCCTCAGGCGTTCCCACACCCATCAAGTAACGAGGTTTATCCTTTGGCATCAGCGGTGTTACAAATTCTACGGTTTCATACATCAAGGCATTGCTTTCACCCACACTAAGCCCCCCAATAGCAAAGCCATCAAAGGGAAGAGCGCAGAGTTCATTAGCGCTAATCTGGCGAAATGCTTTATCGGTTCCACCTTGAATAATGGCAAAAATATTTTGATGCACACCCACACCCTCAGTTTGCTTTTGCTTATGATAGATAATAGCCCGCTCTGCCCAATCAGTAGTACGTTTAATAGAGAGTGCAATACGCTCTTGGGTCGCTGGAAGAGCCACTAAATCATCTAAAATCATCATAATATCAGAGTTTAAATTGTACTGAATATCCAAAACTTTCTCAGGCGTAAAATAGTGCGTTGAGCCATCAATATGACTCTTAAACATAATACCATTGCTATCGGCTTTAGAAATATCACTCAGGCTAAAGGCTTGAAAGCCACCGCTATCGGTTAAAAAACTGTTCGGAAATTTGGTAAAGCCATGCAGGCCTCCAAAGTGTTTGACCACTGCATCGCTTGGGCGTAAATAAAGATGATACGTATTGCCTAAAATAATCTTCGCTCCTAGCATTTCACTCATATCCACCGCATCCAAACTCTTGACACTACCCACCGTCCCCACAGGCATAAAGACTGGAGTTTGAATAGTGCTATGCGCTGTTTTAATGGTACATGCACGAGCGTTTCCATCGGTTTTATCTATCTGAAATTCCATTTTCGTTACAATATCCTTTTTTTGTATATGAGGGAGTTTTTGAATGAAAAAAATATTAATCATTGCTGATGGCATTCTAGCAAAACAATTTTTAGAAAGAGTTATGGAGAGTGAAGCAGGAGAAAATAGCTACACTGTCATTTCATACAAAGAAAACACACTACCTAAAAAACGCCCTGAAAATTTTAAATTTTTGAGTTTGACCCCACGAGTTTAGATAAACTTTCTATTATTTTAAATGAACAATTTTTCCAAGTCATGATTTTACTCTCCAACGAATTAGACGCCATGAGTACCTATAAAAATGTAAGACGCATTGATGGTAAAGTGCGCATTGTTTTTATGGATAGATGGGATTTAGAATTGGAAGAGATTGATGACAAACGCCTTTTAATCGTTAATTCCAGAGACATCCTTGCGTCTCGCTTTAAAGACCATTTGCCAAACATGCCCATTGTGGCGCAAAATATTGGATTAGGGATTGGTGAAATTGTAGAAGTTTCTGTGCCTGTTGGTAGTTCTTATGCTTACCGACATTTAGCCTCCATTGAACAGAGCAAATGGAAAATTGCAGCCGTATATCGCTCAAATACTCTTTTGCTGCCTCGCCCCGCACTGATGTTACTTCCCAACGATCTTTTACTGCTTATTGGTGAACCCCATGTCCTGCAAAGTGTTTTTAAAAGTATTAAAAAGGAGCAAGGACAGTTTCCTTCGCCTTTTGGTAGTAGTATCTACTGCCTTATTGATATGCTTGAAATGGATGAAAATGCCATTGATTTCATGATGAACGATGCCTTATTGCTTCATGCAAAACTCAACAGCAATAAATTACATGTAAAGATTATTAACCCAACTTATTCCAAAGCTTTAGAGAAACTCAAAAGCTACCATAACCACCACATTAATGTCATAATTGACTATTTTAAAACCAACCCACGCCTCGTTCTAAAAGAAGATACCGAGCGTATGGATATTGGTCTTATCCTTGTCAACAATATGTTTTTTAAACAAAATAAACGAACGCTTTTTAAAACAAAATTACCCGTCCTTAAACTAGGTAAAAAAGGATTTTTAGCGCTGAATGAAGGTGTTGTTTTAAGCAGTGACGCACACGATATAGAGCAAGAATCATCTGTAATTTTTGATGTTTCTGCCCAACTTTCTTTGCAATTAAAACTCTACACCTATGAGCCAGATCAAGAGCAAAAAGACACCAGTTTGATGGAACATTTTGACAACCTTTCGAAGATTTTTGGACGCGAAGTCGATGTCATTCAAAGTGAAAAAAATCCTCTGTTGAAGCTTAAAAATAAAGATAACATTTTGCAATTTCTACCCTTTAGTTCTAAAATTTTAGAATCCAATATTTTCTCAATTTTTTCAACTGACATGGAAAAATTGCACTTTAAATTAGCAGACAATTACCAGCTATTCATCCCAGTGAATGCATAATTAAGCGCTTTTTCAGTAAAATTAAATAAAAAATTATTTGGATAAACCATGCACATTGATGTTCTCTTAACCAAAACCATTTCCAAAGATTACAGTGTTTATATTGACGAACTTAAGACCTTACACTTTGATACAAAAGTTCTTATTGTCACCAATACAACCGTTGCTGATTTACATTTAAAGACACTCCAATCACACATTCAGGCCAAAGAGCTTTACACCATTATCTTACCCGATGGGGAACAGTATAAAAACATGCAGAGCATTCATCTTATTTTAGATGCGTGTTTTGAGCACCGATTGGATCGAAAATCACTTCTCATTGCTTTTGGTGGCGGTGTGATTGGTGATATGACAGGTTTTGCTGCTTCTATTTATCAAAGAGGTATTGATTTTATCCAAATTCCAACCACCTTACTTTCCCAAGTCGATGCGAGCGTGGGCGGAAAAACAGGCATCAATAATCCTTATGGCAAAAACCTCATTGGCTCTTTTTGGCAACCCAAAGCGGTTTATTGTGAAAGTGCTTTTTTAAAAACCCTTCCAAAAAGAGAGTTTTCAGCAGGAGTTGCTGAGATGATTAAAATGGCAGTCACATTTGATCAAGCCTTTTTTGAGTGGTTAGAGTCTCATGATTTGCGTGAAGAGGAAAACCTTAAAGAAGCCATTGCTAAAAGTATTGCCATAAAAGCCAAAGTGGTAGCACAAGATGAGACAGAACAAGGAGTGCGAGCCGTATTAAACTACGGACATACCTTTGCACACGTCATTGAAAACCAAACACACTATACGACCTTTTTACATGGAGAAGCCGTAGCCATTGGCATGGTAATGGCAAATTTACTGGCTTCTAAAGTAAACCTTCTAAGCCATGAAGAGAGTCATCGTATCCAAACGCTTCTTGAGCGCTACGCACTTCCGACTTCTTATCGTATTGAGTCGTATGAAGCTTTTTATGATGCCTTTTTCTTGGATAAAAAAAAGCGAACATTCAAAAATTAAATTTATTTTGCCCAAAGGCATTGGCGGGCATGACATACGTAGCGACATTCAAAAAGAAATTGTTTTAGAAGCCCTAAAGGAAGCCAATGTCTAAAAAAATTCTGGCTCATTCTTTTTACATGTAACATTTTATTTGCCGAGACAAACAGCACTACAAAACTTGAAGAGACCCTTAAAATAGACTCTTTTCGCCAAAAAATTCTCTTGATAGAAGAATCTGTTAAAGACAATATCTGGTTTAAGCGTTATGGAAATTATTTGAATTACCAAAAACTCCTTGAAGAACTCTCTACGGTTGAAAACGAAAGTAAAAAGTTTAAAACAGGCAAAGACAAAGCAGCCTTAGATCGCTACGAGAAACTCCTCAGTAAACAAGAATCTTTAAAACAGCAAATTGAGCTGTTACAAGAGTATAAAACATCCCCTTTTAGCACATTGGTTGAACCTGTGGAATTAGAAAGTTACCCCAAAGTCACAAATCCTTTTGCGATTATTTCAGCACTTTCGTATATTAAAAAAATAAAACAAGACAGCACTGAATATAAAACACGTATTGATCAACTCACGGTTTTAGTCACAAAACTTAAAGAAAAAATGCATTTACTTGAGGAGATTTACCGTATTGAAAATTCTGTGATTAATGAAGATTTGATTTATGAAGCCCAAAAAGAGCTCAATGCCTTTACCACAGCCCAAGAGATAGCCAATACCAGTTACTCTTTACATGTAAAAAAAAGTGGAAGAGGCCAGTGCGCGCATTACACAAGATATTACCGTGCAAATGAAACGTGCGTTTAATATTGGTATTTTTATTATTGTTGTCATCGTGATTTCCTTACTACTAAAGTTTGCGGCTAAGCGTTATATCAAAGATAATGACCGTTTTTACACCGTCAATAAAATTATTAATTTTGCCAACGTGACACTGATTATTTTGATTTTACTCTTCTCATACATCGAAAATGTCTCCTACTTAGTCACCGTTTTAGGATTTGCGTCTGCAGGTATTGCTATTGCCATGAAAGACTGGTTTATGAGTATTTTAGGGTGGATGGTGATTATTTTTGGTGGGAGTTTTCATGTGGGAGATCGTATTAAAGTTCAAAAAGATGGTCTGATTTATGTGGGAGATATTATCGACATTTCACTCCTTCGCATGACCCTCTTAGAAGATGTTACGATTAGCAGTTACAGAGATAATAGACGAGCAGGAAGGGTTATTTTTGTGCCTAATAACTACGTTTTTACCAGCTTAATCTCAAACTATACCCATGGAACAATTCGTACCGTTTGGGATGGTATTGATATTTTTATTACCTTTGATTCTAACCATAAAAAAGCAGTGCACCTTGCCCGTGAAATCACCAAAAAATACGCCAAAGGCTATACGGACATTGCCCGTAAGCAACTCAATTTATTGCGCAGTCAATACAGCCTAAAAAACACCAATGTTGAGCCTCGAATTTTCTCCTTTATAGAACCGCAAGGGTTTTGTATTAGCTGTTGGTATATGACAAACTCTTATGCAACACTCACCCTTCGAAGTACCATTAGTGCAGAACTGGTGGATGCATTTAGGCAAGAGTCTGATATTACCATTGCGTACCATACAACAAATATCAATCTCGCACGTCAAGAAAAACCTCAGATGAGCGAAGCACCAAAGAGCGTAGATGAAAAAAGTCTTTTTTAAAACCTTTGGGTGTCGCACCAACATTTATGACACACAAGTGATGATTGAAAATCTCAAAGATTTTGAAGTCACTGAGCATGAAGCAGATGCAGATATTGTCGTAGTAAATTCTTGTACCGTCACCAATGGTGCGGATACAGGTGTGCGAAGTTACATCAACCACGCATCCAAACTGGGGAAAAAGGTCATTTTAGCAGGGTGTGGAGCGATGAGCAAAGGGGAGAGCCTTTTTGCTCAAAGTAAGGTGTTTGGTGTCATGGGACACTCCGAAAAACGCTCCATTAACACCTTGCTCAACAACGCTACTCCCTTTTTTGAGATAGGAGATTTAACCTCACTGGATGAGACGATTGTGCATGAGTATACAGGCAAGACAAAAGCCTTTATTAAAATTCAAGAGGGGTGCAATTTTCGCTGTTCGTACTGCATTATTCCCTTTGTCAGGGGCAATGCACGTAGTCAAGATGAGCAAAAGATTATTGAGCAGGTCGAAAAACTAGCGCTCAATGGCTATGGGGAATTTGTACTTACGGGTACTAACATTGGTAGTTATGGCAAAGATAAAGGGAGCAGTTTAGGCAGGCTTGTACAGCGTTTAGGTGCGATTCGAGGGGTCAGGCGTATTCGTTTGGGAAGCATTGAGCCTGTACAAATTGATGAGAGTTTTAGGGAAATTTTAGATGAACCATGGTTGGAGCGGCATTTACATGTAGCGCTTCAGCACACTTCTGAAGAGATGCTAAAACTCATGCGACGACGCAACAATGTCAAACGTGACTTAGAACTGTTTACGGAACTGAGTGAAAAAGGATTTGCACTGGGCACGGATTTTATCACAGGACATCCAGGAGAGAGTGAGGCTATTTGGGAAGAGGCGTATCGCACCCTAGAGCGCTTTCCTCTGACGCATATCCATGCTTTTACCTATTCCAAACGTGATGGTACGCCTTCTAGTACCATGAAGCCAGAAATCAAAGGCGATGTTGCCAAAGCAAGGCACCAGCAAATCGAAGCACTCATTGCGCAAAAGAACCGTGCGTTTCGTGAAAAAAACAGCGCAATACCTTTAGACGTTTTAGTCGAAGAGTCCAAAGAAAACCATTTTGTTGGCTACGACCAATTTTTTAACAAAGTCATCATTCAAAGCCAGCGTGACCTGCTCAAAGAGTGGGTGAGACTTGAGAAGTATGACATTATGCAGGAGGCAAACTATGCACATTTTTAAATCCCAAAAACTCATGCTCTCCTTAATGGCACTGAGCGTTTTTGTTATTCTTCTTTTATTTGGGTATGTGCGTGAAGGTTCAAGTGTTATTGATTTACCAACCTACCATGCACTTTTAGAGAGTGGTGCCATTAAAAAAGCCAAAGTAGAAGAGAACGAGGTTGTTTTGTACAGTAACGATGAGCAGTATGTCATTATTAAAGATGGTATTGATGTTGCGGAGTTGCTTAAAAAAGTTCCCATTGAAGTCCACAGAAGCAATCCTATCGTTGAAGATTTAATTTTAGTGGGTGTGATGGGCAGTATCTTATTTATTTTACTGCTTGTGGCTCGTAAAAAACGTTCTGAGGATCTTCAAAAAGAGCAAGAAGCGAACCAAAAAGCCATGGCAAGTTATGACCCTTTTATGAGCAGTGTGATTCGACCTGTGCGTGCTCAGGTGAGTTTTAAGGATGTTGCGGGCATTCAAGATGTCAAAGAAGAGCTTGAAGAGGTGGTGGATTTTCTTAAAAACCCTGCCAAATACAAACGCTACGGCATCAGGCTTCCTAAAGGTGTTTTACTCGTAGGCCCTCCAGGTGTGGGTAAAACCATGATAGCCAAAGCCGTTGCAGGGGAGGCGAGTGTGCCCTTTTTCTACCAAAGTGGGGCAACCTTTGTGCAGATTTACGTGGGCATGGGTGCAAAGAGGGTCAAAGAGCTTTTTTTCACAAGCCAAAGCGCATGCGCCTTCGATTATTTTCATTGATGAAATTGATGCAGTGGGACGAGCAAGAGGGGGCGCACGTAACGATGAAAGAGAAGCCACCCTCAATCAGCTTTTAACCGAAATGGACGGCTTTGAAGACAGTAGCGGGGTCATTGTTATTGCGGCGACCAATAAAATAGATATTATTGATGAGGCACTGCTTCGTTCAGGGCGTTTTTGATAGACGCATTTTTTATCTCACTGCCCGATAAAAATGACCGCTTAGAGATTTTTAAAGACCTATTTAAAACAACAAACCTCACGAGGTCAATATCGATGAGTTAGCGACCATGAGCGTGGGCTTTAGCGGTGCGGCATTGGCAACATTTGTGAATGAAGCAGCCATTAACGCTCTGCGCCGTAATGCTGAGATTATTGAGCTTCAAGATTTTATTGCTGTACGTCAAAAAAGTCTTGATGGGCAAGAAAAAAAGTGCTCAGTTTTTCTGATGATGAGAAGAAAATTCAAGCCTATTATCAAGCGGCAAAGGCGCTGTGTGCGTATTGGTTTGAGATAGAGTTTGACAAAATCAGCATCGTGAATGACCGCATCAAAGATATGGACAGAGAAATTGAGTCAAAAACGCAGATGCAAAGTAAAATTAAAGTCTATTTAGCGGGCATGGTCGCCATGAAACTCAAATACAATGAAAAATTTACCAATGCCACAGAAGACATCAACCGTGCAACACAGATTGCTAAAGAGATGGTTGAACTCTACGCTATGGGGGGAAAAATTGCTTCCGTATGAGAATGATATTTTGCAAATTTTAGAAAATGCCCACAGCGAATTGGAGCGTTTTTTAGAAAACATGAACACCCCGTTGGAGAAAATTGCACATGAATTGTGTGAACATGAGAGCATTTCACGCACACGCCTTAAAGAAATTATTGATGATATTCTTTAGTGGATTTTGCCTCCAAAACGAAGAGGCTCTTTTTGAGCCTTACCTCATTAAAAACGACTTCACCGTCGCTGGTTTTAGCTATGGTGCTATCAAAGCAGTCCAATATGCCCTTGCATCTAAAACCAGAATTGACACCCTTCAACTCTTTTCTCCTGCCTTTTTTGGGGATAAAGACGCTAAATTTAAAAAGCTTCAAACCCTTTCTTTTACGAAAAATAGTGACGCTTATACACAAAATTTTATGCAAAATTGTGCGTATCCATCAACCTTTAACCTAGCGCCGTTTTTTCAAAAGGGAAGTATTGAAGAGCTGAATGAACTTTTGCACTACACATGGAATGAAGCGCATTTGCAAGCGCTTAAAGAGCGAGGCATTACTATCGAAGTCTATGTAGGTGAATGTGACACTATCATCAACGCTTTACATGTAAAGGATTTTTTTCGTGCCTTATGCGAGCGTTTATTACCTAAAACAAGTAGGGCATATATTGCAATGAACATTTTAGAATCTTTACCTGCTCTACCCAATACGCAAGTATCCAAAGAACTCTTAGCCCTCAATAAACCTAAAGGGTATCTGGTCACACGTTCAGACGACCTTGGACGAAAAACCGTTTATGATCTTTTGCCTGAGTGGGCTTTTAGTGATGGTTGGATGCCCATTGGACGGCTTGACCTTGACTCGAAGGGGCTTTTACTCTTTACCACCAACAGCAAAATAAACCACGCATTGACCACGCCTAAAAATTGCATCAAGGTCTATGAGATTTGGGTGAGAGGTCATGTGAGCGATGAGCATATCGAAGAAGCGTTAAACGGAGTACAAAGCGCACAAGGGCTTTTAAAAGCGCTTGAAGTCAAAAAAAATCAGCACGGGTGGGGCAAAAACCAAACTCAAAGTTGTCATTGACGAGGGAAAAAACAGGCATATCCGAAGGCTTTTTGGTGCACTCAAAGATTCAAAATTTGGTACGCCTTTAAAAGTCTTAGAATTAACCCGAATCAGCATCGGCAGTTTTACCCTCGACCTTAAAAGTGCTGAATGGCGCTACCTTTCAAAAGAAGAAGAGGCAAAGCTCATGAGAAACCTTCAAAAAAGTTAAGCGTTTTTATACACTAACGTTTTTGTTTTGCTTATGCTAAAATCTTTACATGTAAAACTTTTTTCCCTCAATCCACCAAAACAATTCCCAATCCTTCCAATAAAGAAAGTGCTTCAAATCGGCTAAATATCGCACCTTTAAGGTGGTTGGTGCGTAGGTCGATTTGGGTGTTGGAAGCGTTCGTAAAATTGGCGTTTTCGAGATTCGTTTTATCAAAAAGAGCACCTTTAAAGTCGGTGGCGGTGAAAGTAGCATTGTGGAGCAGGGCAGAGCGAAAGTCAACCTCTTTGGCACGGCATTCGCTCATGACAACTCCTTGCATACTGAGCCCAAAAAAGTTACTGTCATCTAAAATGCACTCTTTAAATTTTAACGGCAGAGGATTGAGCAGGCTTTTCCAGTTACACATACACCAGTCGATGCCGTTCATCTTGCATGAGGTAAACTGTGTGTTACTCACTTTGCTATCGGTGAGTTTCATGACGCTCAGATTGCAGTTTTCAAAGTGACAGTCGATAAAGCGACACGCATAAAAGAAGGTCTGGCTAAAATCACACGCAACAAAGGTACACTCTTCAAATTCCGCTTTATTTAAACGTGTGCCATGCAGATCAACCCCCTCAAATCGCTCGGCAAAGCAGTCTAGGTTATCTGCTATGTTTATCTTATTCATTTACGCTCCCCTTGCATCTTAAACGATTTGCATCGCTTTTAGATGGCAAGAATTTTAGCCAAACCTTGATTATAGCTCGGTTTTTTGTTTGTTTTAGAAAATCAGGCATAATGCTCGCTTTATAAAAACTCTAGACAATGACATTGATAAGGAACCCCATGCATGAATTTTTAAAGGGCGTTTATGAAGCACTCCTAGCGACATCCGCATGGGAAGGCTTAGCGGTCTTTTTATCGTTTTTATATCTTTTTTTAGCCATGCGTCAAAACCTTTGGTGCTGGGTTGCGGCATTTTTGAGTACGCTCATTTATGCGATTTTGTTCTTTGATGCCTCCTTACTTATGGACTCAGCGCTCAATGCCTACTACCTCATCATGGCGGTGTACGGCTGGTATGCGTGGAAGCATGGGAAAAAGGGAAATGAAGAGCGAGAAGTAAGCTCATGGCGGATGATAAAACATCTAAAAATCATTCTTTTTCTTACCGTTTTATCGTTACTGATTGGTTATGTCATGGATACGTACACACGAGCGGATTTTGCTTATTTAGACTCGGCAACAACAGTTTTTGCGGTGTTTACCACCTATATGCTGGCACAAAAGATTCTTGAAAATTGGCTCTATTGGATAGTGATTGACGCTGTGTCTATCTACATTTACCTGCAAAAAGCGTTTTATCTGACAGCTGTTTTGTTTTTTCTTTACACTGTTTTGGCAACGTTTGGCTTTTACCAATGGAAATCAAATAAAAGTAAGCCATGATGCTTGAACACTTGCGCACCTACGAGCTTTTTGCCAATGAGACACTACTACGGCTCACGCTTTTAGAAAATCAAGGCTATAACAACACCAATTACCTGCTTGAGAGCACAACACAAAACTACCTTGTGCGTCTTTTTAGAGCCAATACCTTTAACCGTAAAGATGAATTTGAAATTGGAAAAAAAGCTTTTAAGAAAAAAGTTGCGCCAAAACCACTGCTCTTAGATACAACGCAAAACCTTATGATTGCCCAGTTTGGCGCAGGAGAGCATCGCACAAAACTCACTCCAAGAGCCTTACAAAGCATCGCACGTACACTGCAAACACTGCATCGCATAAAGCACCACCAAAAGCCTTACGATATGCTCAAAGCGTACAAAAAATCGCTCTCAAACAAAGCCTTTTTGCTCTTTAAAAAGCTTC
>JAJOKG010000072.1 GCA_021206415.1 Sulfurospirillum sp.
ACAAACGCCGATGATTGAATACCTTTATATTGAACATGTCTGCAACAAAGAAAATTTACATACCGTCATCTATCCTGATCTAGACCATGATTACTATTGGAGTGATAACTTCTCCTGTAAATTTTTTATTGTTCTTGCCAAAGCGGGTTTTATTACCATAGGCTATGTCAATGAAGAAGTACCCATCATCTTACCCCAATTACAAACCCACTACGCCCTTTTAGAGCATAAAGACCTTCATATCTCACACCATGTTAAAAAGCTACTACAAACAAACACCTATCACTTTAGTACCAATGAGCGTTTTCAAGAGGTGATTGAAGGCATCAAAAAAAGCTACGAAGATTGCTGGATACATCCCACCTATGAAGCGCTCTTACATGAACTGCATCAAGGAAGTTTTGAAGGATTCAAACTTATAAGCTCAGAACTGAGTGATCCTATAACTAACACCCTTGTTGCAGGGGAGATAGGCTATATCTGTAATGGTTTTTATACAGGGCTTACCAAATTTAGCCTCAAAGAAAAAGCCTACTCTAATTGGGGAACCTTGCAGCGTGTGTTGCTGACACAGCATCTGGATACAGAAGGCATTCATCTTAGCAACCTAGGACACCCCCAGATGCAATACAAACTGGATTTAGGGGCTACCATCTATTCTAGAGAAGATTTTTTGAAAAAGTGCAATATGTTATGAAAAAAATATCCTTGGGCCAATGGTTCAAACGAAAAACGTCCAATCATCACACAACCTTTATACACTCCACTGTATTTAGCCAACACCAAACACTATTAGACCACGTATGTGACGCGTATGCACTCTACCTTTATGGTGTTCATGGGATAGAACATTGGGAGAGTGTGTATTACAACACACAACGCTTAGCCAATGTGTATTCCATCACCTCAGATGTCTTTATCTTTTTTGCACTCTTACACGATTGTAAACGTAAAGATGAGGATGAAGATTTCGAGCATGGTAAAAGAGCAGCCCTTGCTATTCAGGGCTATCAAGAAGCAGGGCTCATACCTTTAAGTCCAGACGATCTAGCACGTTTGGTGTATGCCTGCGCTAATCATACCAAAGCGGATAAAACCGATCCTTTGTATCAAGACTTGGTGGTTCAAATCTGTTTGGATGCAGATAAACTCGATATCGGTAGGGTAGGGATCATTCCACATGAAAGCCACTTTTTAACAGATGTCGCTAAAACAATCGTTCTATCTTCTTCAAAATAATTGCACACTGCATTTCATCTGGACACGAGCTGTCCACCCTATGCTTTATAATGCTCTTATATTATTTTTGGAGCGCAGATGACACCAGAAGAACAACAACAAACCAAAGAGAAGCGCCATCTCACATTGGATAAGCTTAAAGACCCAGGCTTTATGAAGCGCTCCTATGAAGCCACTGAGTATTCATCGTACCTTTGTACAGACTACTCTCCAGAGTTGTTTATTGAAATGGTCAAAAAAGGCTTTACTATTATGACCATTGATTTTGAGAAGAAAGGGAAGTTCCTTTTACCCTTGCTTTTAAAGGAAACTGCCTTGTTAGAGCATCATGAACTTCACATCTCAAAAAACGTCCAAAAACTCATGGCACAAAAACGCTACAAACTGGTGGTCAATAAGTATTATGATCCTATCGTATCTGGTATTGAAAAAGCCTATAAAGAAGAGTGTTTTTTAAATTGCCAATACACCTTTATGCTTTATATGCTTAGAAAAATGACTAACGACGGTTTTAAATTCATATCAACGGCCCTTGTAGATACACAAACACGTAAGGTGGTTGCTGGAGAAATAGGCTACCTAATCAACGGATACTACACAGGTATTTCAAAATTCAGTCAAAAAGACAAAGAGCACAAAAATCTAGGTACCTTACAAAGAGTACTATTAACACAGTATTTGAGTAAAAAAATGAAGATACACCTCTCAGACTTAGGTCCGGCAGCAGGCTATGAGTATAAACTGGCGTTAGGGGCTAAGGAGTACACCAGAGAAGAATTTTTAAAACGCGTTGGGTTGTATCAAGGATAGGGTGTTTTGAAAGAGGGAAGTAGGATTTAATAGGAGTTTAATCAACAAAGGAGATTTTGTGGGATCACTGGTGTATGGAGAATGTAAGTGTGGTTATAAAAAAGAAAGAATGTGTTTAGGTGGTGGTATGGATAGTTTTGAAACCGTTGCAAACTTTCCCTATTACTGCAAAACATGTGAAGAGGTCGTGATGCATAACACGTTTATGAAGCCTGCTATCTGCAGTTGTGGGCAATTAATGGTGCGTTACGATGATCCTACACTCTCGAAACCAAAATCTGAAGTACCTAGTGAAGTATTTAATTGGAATTTCGGTGGTAGTGAGAAGCTTGTGTTAACTGAGAATGGTTATTTATGCCCTAAGTGTAAAGAGTATACATTAGAGTGGTGTCCTGGTGGGTGTTGGGATTGAGAAGGATTGCTAAGATGGTACAAATAAGCATAGTTTTAATAAAATAAATAGGTGCATTCTATTTATTTTAAAAAATACATTAAGTAAATTTTGTTTTGAAGGCGTGTTCTGTGAGTAAATTGTTTTATAACCAATCTAAGCTACAAGTTGGGTTGTATGAAGATTGAACTTAGAAATTATCAAAAAGATATTGTAGAAAAAGCAATATCTAGCACAGAATCAACATTGATACAAATACCAACGGGTGGTGGTAAAACATTGATGGCTAAAGAAATTGCTTCGGTGTTGATTAGCCAGTACCATAAGCAAGTACTTTTTGTGGCGCCAAAGATTATTCTTATGGAACAAACCGCCAAAGTTTTTGCTTCACTAACCCACAAATCATGCATGGTTTAGAAAATTGGAACCAAAAGCATCCTCTCTTAGTAAGTACCATTCAAACAGCAAGTCGAAGGGATTTAGAGCCAGATGTTATCATAATTGATGAGATACATTATGGCTTTGAAGGAGTCATGATTGAAAAATTAATGAAGGATAAACCCAATGCAAGAATCATAGGGTTGTCTGCAACTCCTTATGATAAAAATGGAAAATTACTCAGTGGATTCAAGTTGATTTTGGATAAATATGACTTGAAATACATGATTCAAAACTCGTATCTTGTGCCTCTTGAAGCATACCAACTGGTGCATATTAGAAATTTAGATAAAGTAAAAGTTATCGGTGGAGATTATAATCTTAAAGAACTCAGTAAAGTCGTCTCAAATAACCAAACCATACTTGAAATTGTTGATAGTTCTCTAGACTATATTGCACAGTATAAAAAAGCTATTGTTTTTGCAGTAGATATTAATCATGCAGAACTCCTTGCAAAAGCATATCAACATGCAGATATTAATGCCGTAGCATTACATTCAAAAATGACCCAAGAAGCTATCAATAGTGAGATTGAACGATTTACCAATGGGGAAATCAAAGTCTTAGTATCCGTTCTCATGCTAACAACAGGATTTGATGTTCCAGACACGGATTTAGCAATCATCGCTCGCCCTACAAAAAGTCAAAACCTTTACAAGCAATGGTAGGTCGCATTTTAAGAATAGCCCCCAATAAAACACATGCCGTTCTTTTAGATTGTGGCAATGTTATAGAAAATTTAGGCGAGCCTTTAGAGCCTATCAAAGAGACCGAAATTAAACAGACCAGCAATAAGCATACATGCCCTATGTGTCACAGTGAAAATCTAAAACTCAAAAAAGAAGCAGACTGCTCATATTGGATATGCCAAGAGTGCCATCATAAGCAAGAAATTGAAAAAGGTGCGTATGAGTGCAAAATATGCAAAAGAAAATACACATCAGATGCACAATTTAGTATCAATAATAACAAATTATTTTTAGTCTGTGAAACGTGTCCTTATCCAACACTGATTTCTGAATTCTCAGGTGATGAAGTTTTTGTTGCGGTGCTTCCAAAGAGAAGGCCTGATTATTTACCATTTGAAGAAGCTAAGGATTTTGTAATTGCTTTGAATTTAAATTCATTTCAAGAATGGTCCAAATATTCTAATAACGAGTTGGATGGATATCATCCTATGCCCAAAGAGATACCCTTAGAACCTGAGAAAATTTACAAAAATCAAGGCTGGATTGATTTTAATAATTGGTTAGGGCTATCTGTCAAAAATAGTTCTGATATGAAACTCATTAAAAAGTATGCTCGTATGCAAGATATGCTAATGATTTCAGAGGTTTTATTATCTAATAGAGATTTATTTCAGAAAAAATTTATCAGATATATTTTTAATTTGTTAAAAATAGATGGATTACTTCAATTGATTAATTTATTGGATTATTCAGATAAAGGAATTTTTATAAATGTAGCTTTAGAAGAGAATTACCTAGAAATTTTTAACGCTTTATCAAATATCTCTTATAAAGTTAAAAAAAGGATAGTCGCGAAACTTACGAAAGTATTTTAAAATTGCGGTATTTTTCGGAAGAAGAGATTTGTTCAAAAATGAAAGAGTATGACAAAGAGGATTTTTACTTATATTTGCTCATTTCTAGAGTAGAAAAAGAAACCATTATAAAAGTTTTCGAAAATTATAATGAAGGCGTTCATGGGGATATAATACAAAATATTGCTCGCGAATGCTCTTTTAATAGAATCTTTATACTTGACCAAGCAATTAAATTTGCTAAAATAGATTTAGCATCCAAAATATTAACATTAGATATAGGGCTCGATGAATATTATTGTGAGCATGATGAATCAGTTGAGGCATTAGAAAAAATTATTAAACTATTTCCATCGCATTGGAAGAGTTTTGATGCATCATTTATATTTTACTCTATGTATGAAAGTATTGATTATTGGGCTTATGATATTCATTCATTAAAGGCTTTATTCGAGCCACTCATCAAATATAAAATTGATATAGAAATTAATTACACTCCAAGGACAGAATTAGGATTTTCAAACTTGATTTCTAATGATGCTTTAGAATTTTTTGAACTAATTTATGAAAATACTCTTATTGATAATTATAAAATTTACGGTGTTGATTTTTTAGGATGTGCTATACTTGAATCAGCACATAAAATAATTCACTTTTTGATAAGTAAAGATTTTGAAATAAAACAATCTCATTTCTCTTTAGCTATTGAAGTCAATATTGATATTTCAGTGATTAAAAAACTTTATAGAACAGACTTTAATATCAATAGGTTATATAAAGACGGTAACACCCTTTTGCACATTGCTTACAAAAACCAAAATATGGACATTGTAAAGTATTTATTAGAACTGAATGCAGATAAAACTATATTGAATAATCAAGGGCGCTTAGCAATGGATATTTTAAAAGATAAAGGCTAGATTTCAATACAGAGAGGAAATTGCTTAGAGATAAGATAGTTCTTTATAAGTGAGTCATCCCAAATAAGTTTTAGAACAAATTTCAGAATCTTGTTCTAAAAGAGTAGAATTTATTTAAAATAACGTCTTAAATGTAACGGAGATCAGGATGGTGAGTGAGAAAGAGTATTTACAATTTGCAATCAAGAAATTTTTAGCCTTATGTTTAAAGGTTCGTTCCCAAAAAACTACTAGCGGATTGAATTTAAAAGAGATAGGTGGAAGCTTCCATGGATTTCGTTTAAAAGCAGCCTTTGGATCTGGTAATCTTGCAAAAAGACCAGCGATAGCTTTTTTAAAAGATGAAAATAAAGTCAATAAAGGAATTTATCCAATTATATTGTTTTTGTTCCGGAAGCCAATTGTATTTTAACATGCAAAGGGGTTAGTACTGATTTTGATCCTCCTGTAATGTCAAGTTGGATAATAAATGATAATGATAAACCTATTGCTCAAAGTGAATTTGCAGAACCAAGAAGTATAAAAAGTTATTTGAGAAATAAATATCTTATTGACTTGTCTCCAGAAGACACATTAATCGAGTTGATTGTAGAAGACATGGAGGCGATCGTTAGAGATTATAGATATGCTAAATCAACAAGCTATTAAAAGGGATATTAATGTTAGTTGACAACAAAAAAATGGTAAAGTTGGAGATAATTCTCAAAGAGCATATTGAAAAAAATTGTTCTCTTTCTATTGATTTCATCGTATTTTACGATTTATGCTTA
>JAJOKG010000068.1 GCA_021206415.1 Sulfurospirillum sp.
CATTGCATCTTTTGATTTTGATGCTGCAAAAGAGATTCTTGTTACGATTAAACACAAAGAAAATATCTAAGTATTACGTCAAAAATGTTTTTACATGTAAAGAATAAAATAAAAATTTTTTGTTAGAATGGCTGTTACATTAAAAGGAGAGTCTTATTTTGAAAACACGTATTTATTATGATGATACCGATGCAGGTGGTGTGGTTTACCATGCCAATTATTTAAAATTTTGTGAACGGGCTAGAAGTGATTTATTTTATAAGCATGGTAAAAGCCCTTCGGTAAATGGTGGGCATTTTGTGGTACGTCATTTGGAGGCTGATTATTTTAAGCCTGCAAAACTAGGCGATATGATAGACGTTAGAAATGAACTTTTAGAGATGAAAAATGCTTCATTGCGTTTAAGACAAGACATTTTCAAACAAGGAGAAAAACTTTTTAGCATGACTTCCACGCTTGCATACGTTAAAGAGGGGAAGCCATGTAAAATTGATGAAGAGACGAAAGCATTTTTCATCTCTGTTTTTAAGGAACTTGAATAAACTCGTTGCGCCCTGGTTGATAGAGTGACGTATTATAAATGACTTGGTTCTTTAAAATAGGCTCTTTAAAAAGGCGTTCGGCTTTTCCTTAAAAAAATCATAACAAAGATAATCTATACCAATAGAGGTGGAGTAATTGACCCAGTCATAGACAATTTCATGTCCAAACAGACTATTGCTCTCCTCAAGTCCAGCAGGGGCTCTTTGAATGGAGTTTGCAATAAACATTTGGTCTCTGTCTTCATATTGTGTGAGTGTTAATAATAAAGGTTTATAGTTTATTTGCGTTGAAAGCAATACATGAGGATGCAAACTATTGGCTCTAAGTTGTGAGGCAATAAGGCTGGATGTCACCAAAGGTGTGTTTAAAAAGAGAGAGGTATTGTTGAGTGAACTGTTGCCTTTAAACATCTGTCTAAAGTTCGCTTTAGAGTTTTCGACTCGTTTTTCATAAAAAAGGTTTTGGGTATGCTTTTTTACCAGTCCATTGAGTTGGTAACTAAGGCTACTCCCATCTTCAAAGCTACCAACACGACTATTTGCTTTTTGCGCTAAAAGAGCAATTTGCTGGTCGTAGTCAATGCCTCCAAAGATGATATTTTCTCCAAAATGTGCAAGACTAGAGGCATGCAACGTTGGGATAAAAACAGGTGTTTGTGTCTCGTTTAAAGCAATAATATTTGCACCTTCTTGGGTAACGGGTGCAATGATGTAGTGATACCCACCTGCTTTAATCTCTTCAAGTGCTTTACGAATAGAAGTCTCTTGTTCATCGCCTGAATTAAAAACATTCAAATCGAAATAGTAATTTTTATAAAGCAAATAAGCAATGACAGAATTAACAGAGGTTATGGCATATTTTTTAATGGTTCTTTGAGGAACTAAAACAGCAATCTTAATCATACTCGTATCATCATTTAAAGGTGGCGTAACGCTAGTAAGAGGGGCGGATGTTCCTTCTGTTTCTAAGGGACGCTCAAGGCTTGTACTAGGTGTGGGTGTTGCCATTGCTAAAGTTGTTGAGGTAATATCTGTATTATCAACGGTGACACCTAAAGGAGTATCTGGGCTTTGCGTTGTACTAGAAAGACGCTGTTTTTCAGAACCAGGATAGGTTGTTGTACTTTTGGTAGGAACGGTACGCTTACTACTTGAAACATTAAAGGTACTGGGTTTGTATGTTTGGGATGTGTTGGTGGTGCTACATCCCACAAAAAAAAAGAAGACCAAGTGTTAGGGTCAGCCAAAATTTCATAACATGCTCCTTACTTTTAGCATATCTGCGTAAACCTCTTTTTTTCGCACTAGGATTTCGCAGTAAAAAATTAGGGTGGAACGTTGGGATTAATTTGGCCTCTCCAAAATTAAGCACAGTGCCACGTATTGTATTAATGGGTGTATCATATTCTCCTGTGAGATGATGAAAACTGGTGGAGCCTAACGCCACAATAATTTTAGGTCGAATCATTTGAATTTGTTGCATAATATAAGGTTTACAACACGCCACTTCTTCAGGTGTTGGGACACGATTCTCGGGTGTTTTACACTTTAAAATATGCGTCACATAAACCTCTTCTTTGGGAATTAAAAGAACATTTTCAATCATTTTGGCAAGCAACTCACCGCTTTTACCGCTAAAAAGCATGCCTGTTTCATCTTCACTGACTCCTGGATTATCTCCAATAAACATGATGTTTGCTTTGAGATTTCCAGCACCAAAAATAACATTTTTTTCGACTTTTTGCTAAGCTGCACAAATGACATTGTGCAACACTTTTTTTGAGCTCTTTCTAGTGTACTTGAAGGCATCGCTTGCTGATGCAAAGCCAAAGGTCGATACTCCTGAAAGTACTCAAATCCCATTGCTCGGTATTGGTATAATAGTTTTAAAAGTCGTATTTTTTCAATGTGAGTCATTCTTATATGGTATCTTAGTGGGAGTTAAATTATCCTTATTTCACGAGGAAGAGTCTATTGAAGGGCATCTAAAGCTTGGTGATTGTCCTTTTTTTGATCAATCAAAAAAGCGATTTTTTCATAAGGTATTTTAATAGACTTCTTGCATAACTTAGCACAATCGCACAAGTGTGAAAAGAAATTATAACAAGGCAAAAAATCGAAGCCTTGCTTATTGCAAGGTAAGATTTTTTAACGCAGATAGAATTTTCTTTTCATACTTGCCCAAAGGGTTGTTCTCACAAGAAACACTAACTTCGTTACATTTCATCGCCATAGCTTTAGCTATGACTCAAAAATGTGCCTCGTTATTGTCTCTTGTGAGAACAATGCCATTGCGTTAGGTTATTCAAGAAGTCTATTGCCTTTTACACCTTGATAAAGCATACGTAGCGCTTCATTGCAACAGCTTTGATTGCACCCCGTGACCAGTTTTTTGGCTTTTTTTGTAGGGTAGGGTGGTTGCTTTAAAAATATCAATAGCTTCTTGTATACTTTTTTGTCCACATTCACAGATGATTTTTGAAGTATACACTTGCATGGATTTATCCTGCTTTGGAAGCAATATAGAGTGCTTTTAGCTCCTTTTTATTGAGCACTTTTTTTGCGTTTTGTAACCATTTCACGCACATGCGGAAGCATTTTGTTGATGACCTCATTTTCAGGCTCATACCCCATGGAACGCAAGTGAAAAAGAAGCGTAGAACTACCCGAATGCTTTCCAATAGGATAACTTCGTGTCATCCCAACACTTTGAGGCGTAAAGGCTTCGTAGGCTTTTTCATGCTTGATCATGCCATTGACGTGGATGCCTGATTCGTGAGAGAAGATATGTTTACCAACAATTGGCATGGTAGCGGAGATGCTTTGCTTGGAAGCTTTTTCGACCAAGGCTACAACGTGTCTGAGCGCATCAGAATCAATTGTGCGTTGCTCACCAAAAAGATGCGTAAGGCTCATCAACACTTGCTCAAAACTGGCATTTCCTGCACGTTCACCCAACCCAATCACGGTGGTATTAACACTCATTGCTCCTGCTTCAAGCCCGCTGATGGCATTGGCCGTTGCCATGCCAAAGTCATTGTGTGTGTGCATTTCGATTTCTAAAAGATTTAAGGAGGTGAGGTAAGAGATGTGCTCATAGATTTGGTGGGGTCGCATAACACCTACGGTGTCGCAATAACGAAAACGAGAAGCGCCTAGACTTTTGCCCAGCTCCATCACTTCTTTGATAAATCCTAAATCGGCTCGTGAGCTATCTTCACCACCAATGCACGCAAAAACTCCCTCTTGAGCGCTTACATGTAAAACCTCTTCAAGGTTTTTTAACAGGCGTGTTTTATCGCCTCCAAACTTTGCGTCGATGAGAATATCTGAGACAGGAATAGAAAGATCCACCGCTTTAAGACCACACGAGAGAGAAGCCTCCAAATCGCTCATGGTGGCACGATTCCAACTCATGATGCGAAGTGGCAAATCAAGGGCTAATATCTCTTTGATGTCAGCTTGCTCTTTAGCTCCCATCGCAGGAATACCCACTTCAAGCTCATCTGCACCTGCTAAATAAAGCGCAGAAGCAATGGCAATTTTTTCTTCGGTGTTAAAGGCAACAAAGGGGGCTTGTTCGCCATCACGAAGTGTCGTATCGTTGATAATCATCGCAATGTCTCCTTATACAAAAAAGTGTTTTTTAACACCTTTTAAAACAGAAATCTCAATAGGCTCATCGGCAAAACCATCGTCGCAGGTCAGGTGAATACTCTCTAACTCTTTTTGGGGGCATTCGCCAATTTTTTGTGTTAAAAGAAGATGACAATCGCTCAGGGCATTTTTAATCTCATCAATCGGATAGCTACCATCGCATCCCTCTTTGCCTGCACAGTAAGACTTCTCTACTTTACGGTGCATGAGAAATTTAATCGCCTTATCGCCTGCTTCATAGATGATGAACTCTTTAGCACTTCCAAAGTGGTCGTTAATCAAGCCGTTTCCTCGTGTGGTGACAGCGACAAGCACCGTATTGCCTGTGGAGCTAAGGTCATCTTTATTGGCGGCTTCTTGGCTTATTTTGCCGTTTGCCGCTCTTAAAGCTCTTCTCCATGTTTCGATGTTTTCGTGTGTTTTCATACGTTGGTTAAGGTTGTAGTGATGCGAAAGCTCCTCAAAGCTTTTATTCTCAAAACTCTCTTTGAAGAATTCATCGCTTCGATCTTCGCCCAAAAATCCCACCGCATCAGCTCTACATTGACGGCAGTGGCGCATCATCTTGACATTGACATCACAGGCTTCTTGGGCTTTCATTAACTGTTTATGGTTTGCGCTTGGTACGCCATCGAGTCCAAATTTTGTACCAAATTCGGGCTTTGAGATAAGAGGCATCACGTTAAAGATAAACACACCTAGCTCTTTAACTTTTTTAGCCACAAGCGGTAAATGCTCATCGTTGATACCAGGGATAAGAACGGCATTGACTTTGACCAAAATGCCTCGCTCAACCAGCATTTTAATGCCAATAAGTTGCTTTTCAAGCAAGAGTTTTGCCCCTTCAACGCCTCGGTGCTTTTTGTGTTCGTAAAAAACCCACGGGTAGATTTTAGAGCCAATTTCGCCGCTCTCATCGACGCTGTTGAGAGTGACGGTTACATGTTCGATGGTGTATTTGGCGATTTCATCAATGTGCTTGTGAATCATCAAACCGTTAGTGGAAAGGCACAGTTTGTTATCGGGCGCGTATTTTTTCAAAAGTGCAAAGGTTTTAAAGGTTTGTTTAGGATTGGCTAGTCCATCGCCTGGCCCTGCAATGCCTACGACGCTGAGTTGTTGGATAATACCACCTACATGTAAGACTTTTTTTAACGGCTTCTTCGGGGCTTAGTTTATAACTGGTGACCCCTGGGCGACTCTCGTTGGAGCAGTCGTATTTGCGGTTACAGTAGTTGCACTGGATGTTACACGCAGGAGCAACAGCGACGTGGATACGCGCATAATGTTGATGGGCATTTTGAGAATAACACGGGTGGTTGTTAATCTTTTGCAAGATACTCGCATGCAGTTCATTTTGGGTGTTAGATGATGAGGTACACGAACAACTCATGTGCGATCCTTTAATAATTAGACTTCTTTTAGAAGGAAAAATGCATGAAGTGTTCCTTAGAAAAAAAGAAGATTATGTGTAAAATTATGAGCTTTATGTATAATTAGGAGAATAGAAATAGGGAGTGTGCGTGAAAATGCAAAAAAAAATTAAAGTTCTTCTAATCGAAGATGATACCGCAGCAGCCAAAGAAGTTGCTGATTTTTTAGAGGGTGTTGGTTTTGAGGTAACGGTAGCCGAAACGGCTGTTGATGGCTTAGCAAAGCTTTTGTCTGCTTCGTATGAGCTTTTGTTGTTAGATTTGTCATTACCCGATTTTAGTGGTTTTGAAGTGATTAAACAAATTAATAAC
>JAJOKG010000039.1 GCA_021206415.1 Sulfurospirillum sp.
ATCAATTTTTTTTAAAACTTGGGTAACGAATATTGCTCACCATCAAAAAAGAAAGCAAACCAATGCCAACCAATAAAACCCATTCAATACCTTTTAACATACTGTATTCACCGTAAAATAAAATCCACATAGCCAGAACGACAGCCGCCGTTGGTATGGGTACTCCAATGAAAACAGAAGGCTCGCTCACTCCAATCATAATATTAAAACGAGCCAATCGAATAGCCCCAAAAACAACATACATTGCACATAACAGTGAACCAACTTTTCCATACATATGCCCCACACTAAAATAAAAAAGCATAGCAGGAGCGACACCAAAAGCCACAATATCTGCTAAAGAGTCAAACTCTGCACCAAATTTACTGGTGGCATTGGTTAAACGAGCTACTCTTCCATCAAGTCCATCAAAAATTAAAGAGAGCAAAATATAAATAGCAGCCTTTTCAAAATGACCATTAGCTGATGCTAAAATACTAATAACCCCTAAAAAAGCACTAGCCGCAGTAAAGAGATTAGGAAAAATATAGATTAATTGAAGTTTATTGCTATTATTTGTCATTACTTTCCTTATATGCAAGATAACCCAAAACACTCTCCCCTGCTTTGACATCGCTGTTTAATGAAACTTTAATACGCGTATCAAGTGGTAGTAAAAGAGCAATTTCACCATCTCTTAAAAATCCAAAACGTTCATTAGCTTTAAACATTCCTAATTTTCGAAAAAAGATAATTTTTTGACTAAAACGTCCTGCACTTATAACCATTTTAAAAGAAGCAAATTTATTCTTACATGTAAAAGTTTTTCGCTCACACAAGTTCGAAAAAAGAGATGAAGATGATGGCATAAAAAGTCCAAATCGATTTTTAACCTCTCCTACTTCCATATTTATAGGAGTACGAAGAATCCCTACATTGAAAAATGATTTTCGAATAACAACACATAAAACTTCACTTTTGTCTTTTAAATCTACTTTTGCAATTTTTGTAATTTTACCGTCCATCGGTGCTAGCAAACATAAGCCATCACTCTCTTCTGCAATGCGCTCAGGATTACGATATACAAAAATTGTCCCCAAAAAAACCAGAAAAAAAGCCACGGCAAACATGAAATAGCATAAGAAAGAAGAAAAACCATAAATGAAAAAACAATCTGGTTCCAGCCTCTTTTGCTATAACATGTGTCGTTGTATAATTACTGTGCATCACTATTAGAATTCTCTTCTGAAGAAAGTGTCGGTGTTGCATATGAAGCTATTTTAAATTCTTCTTCATAAGCCTTAATAATTCCTCTTAATTGTTCTCCATCCATGGTTTCAACTTCTGTCAATTTTGAGACAATACGTTCAATACACTCACGGTACTCAACTAAACGTGCTTTGACAATTTCATAACGCTCTTGCAATGCTTTTTTAATGTGCTCATCTAGTTTTTCAGCCATTTTATCACTATAATCTTTGGTCGTTCCACCATTTAAAAAAGTATTACGTTGTTTTTCGAGCACCATTAATCCAGCAACATCACTCATACCATACAAGCTTACCATCGCTTTAATAATATCTGTTGCACGTTCTAAATCATTCCCCGCACCCGTTGAGATTTCACCTAAGAAAACATCTTCCGCTGCACGTCCGCCTAAGAGAACATCTACTTCAGCTATCAACTCATGTTTTTGCATTAAAAATTTATTCTCTTCTGGCGTATTAAGAGTATATCCAAGGGCTGCAAGTCCTCTAGGAATAATAGAAACCTTAGAAACTTTTTTTGCACCCTCTGTTGTTTCAGCAATGAGAGCATGACCACTTTCATGGTAAGCAACAATGCGCTTTTCTTTTGGATTAATTCTACGACTCTTTTTTTCCAAACCAGCAATAGCTCGCTCCACAGCTTCCACAAGGTCAATCTGTTCTACATGGGTTTTATTTTTTCGCCCACCCAAAAGTGCTGCTTCATTAATAATATTTGCCAAATCAGCACCCGCAAGACCCGCAGTTAAACGAGCAATCTCTTCTAAATCAATATTTTTATCCAATTTAATATCAGCACTATGTACTTTTAAAATATCTTTTCTACCTTGAAAATCAGGTTTATCAACTAAAACTTGCCTATCAAAACGACCTGGTCGCAAAAGAGCAGCATCCAAGACTTCAGGTCGATTGGTTGCAGCTAGAACAATAACAGGTGATTTATCGGAGCTAAAACCGTCCATCTCTGCAAGAAGTTGATTCAGCGTTTGCTCTCTCTCATCATTTCCACCCATCATGCCATTGGCGGCTCTACTTTTACCAATCGCATCAATTTCATCAATAAAAACAATAGCCGGAGCCTCTTTTTTAGCATTTTCAAACAAATCTCTTACACGACTTGCACCCACACCTACAAACATCTCAATGAAACTTGAACCTGAAACAGAAAAGAATGGTACACTTGCCTCTCCCGCAACCGCTTTAGCAAGTAACGTCTTACCTGTCCCCGGAGGTCCCACTAAAAGAACACCCTTAGGAATCTTAGCACCAAGGCTCATATAACGATCAGGAAATTTTAGAAAATCGACAATTTCTTTAACTTCCTCTTTTGCTTCTTCTACACCTGCAACATCTTGAAATTTTACTTTTGGTTTTTCAGAATTGACAAGCTTTTTACTGCTTCCCATTCCAAGAATACCACCACCCATATTTTTCTGCATTTTATTAGCTAAAAACATCCAAATTCCAAAGAAAATAAACACAGGCAAAACCCATGAAAAAAGAATTTCTGTTAAAATATTAGATTCATTATAGCCACCATAACCGACTTTTTTCTCATCCATTAATGGAATAAAGGTACTATCTTCCCCCACTTTTTTAACCATATAAACAGTTTTTTGTGCACCCGTGGTTGAAAAGGCCTTTATCGTCGTTTGTCCAATCGCAACATAACTGATTTGACCATTTTTAATTAACTCTTTCAGTTCATAATAGCTAATATTTTTTGTTGCACTATTTTGTGTTCCAAATCCTGCTTCCATACCACTATCTGACATAGCTGTAAAATTTTTAAACACTAAAATAATGACAATAGCAAAAATAGCAAACATTAATAATGGATTTTGATTAAAAAAATTGTTCTTTTTTTCGTTTTTATTATCTCTATTTGGGTTATTCTGACTCATCTAGTTCCTTTGTAGCACGAGTGTAAACCACTCTTCTTTTTGATACTTCTCCACCAATTTCATTGAAGAAAATTTATTTTCAACCTTATCAACATATTTATCTAAAATACCAGAGAGAATGAGAAGCCCTCCCTCTTTCACTGCTTTTGTTAAATCACTTGAAAGCATAATTAATACATCCGCAATAATATTAGCAACAACAACATCATATTCACGCTCACGTTTTTGAACAGACCCTGTCCACATACGATGAAAATCTTCATGATTAAGCATAAAATTTTCTTTTGCACTCTGCGTTGCTTGCTCGTCCGTGTCACATAAATCAACAATAGCACCACATTTACGTGCAGCAATGCTTAAAATCCCACTTCCACATCCAACATCCAGAAGTGTCATATTTTCCCTAACATACTTTTGTAAAAGCAATAAACAACCATAGGTTGTTTCATGATGACCCGAGCCAAAAGCAAGTGCAGGATCAATAATGATATTTTTTTTTATTTACTTCGTCTGGTAGCCAACTAGGATGAATATAAAAATTATTGACAGACAAAGGCTGAATAGAATGACGATATTGCGCAATCCAATCTTCATTCTCTTTAACACACAATCTCGTCTCAACTCTAATTTCTTTACCAAGCACGCAAGAAAGTTCTTTAGCAAAAGCCTCCGCTCCAAAACGAACCATTTCCAAATCATCTTCACTGCGTAAAATAATCGAACCATCTAGTTCTTCAATAGCCTCATCACTGAGGCTCATTATCAAATCAAGAAAAAGTGAATACTCTTCACTGGGGGTTATATAAAGTTCATTGTAGGTTTGCTTCATTAACCCAATACGTCCTCTAGTTTTTCTTTTAGTACTTGTGGGGTAAATGGTTTTACGATGTAATTATTAACCCCTGCTTTTAAAGCCGTAATCACTTCAGCTTTTCCACCCTCTGTGGTGACCATAATGATTGGCATGTTTCATATTTTTTTTTCAGCTCTTACTTTACGAACCAAATCCAATCCGTTCATTTCAGGCATGTTCCAGTCAGTAATCAAGACATTAATATCAGGCGTTCTTTCCATAATCTGCCATGCTTCCACGCCGTGCTCTGCTTCAAGAACATCATCATATCCGAGTCTTTGTAAAGTATTTTTGATTATACGGCGCATTGTTGAGCTATCATCTACTACAAGCAGCTTCAATGTCACTCCTTTGTTGTTATGTGTTATTGACTATCTTTAAATTCTAACGAACTTTAGTTTGAACTTAGTTTAAAGCACGTTTTTAGCGAGAAAATCAAATGCTTCTGGCAAATCTAACGTTCCCTCATAAAAGGCTTTACCAACAATGACCCTGAACTTTTTGAGTCTCTTGCAATGCTACTATATCGTCCAAATTTTTCAATCCTCCACTAGCAATCGTAGCAATACCTGAAGCATCCGCAATAGAGAGTGTAAAATCGACATTCACCCCACTGAGCATACCATCACGTCCTACATCAGTACAAATAATCGCCTCAACACCAGCGTCTGCAAATGCTTTGGCTAAATCAGTTGCTTTCATCGTCGATTTTTCTGCCCATCCTTCAACAGCAACATACCCATCAATCGCGTCAATACCCACGACAATACGGTATTTTTGTGCCATCTCTTTCACAAAAGAAGGATTTTTCAAAGCAATAGAACCTAAAATAATCCTATCGATTCCCAAATCAACATAGCGACGAATAGTCTCCTCATCACGAATACCACCCCCTAGTTCTAACTTTAGGTGACACTTTTGACGAATTTTTTCAATCTGTTCCAAATTTTTTGGTTCACCCGCAAATGCACCATTTAAATCCACCAAATGAACCCAATGTGAACCCATCTCTTCAAATTTTTTGGCAACTTCCCAAGGCTCATTCGAATAAATTTTAGCACTTTGCATTAAACCTTTTGTTAACCTAACTGCTTGTCCGTCTTTTAAATCAATCGCTGGTAAAATTTCCATCATAACTCCACAAAATTCTTTAAAATAGCCAAGCCGTTTTCATGCGACTTTTCAGGGTGCGGCTGAAACCCGTAGATATTTTCTTTTTTGAACCGCGCTCGCAAACGCATAGCCGTACGTCGTTTTTCCGATTTGATATTTTTTCGTCGCACTGCACATGAAAGCTGTGCACGAAATAGAGGTAAAAGCGAGGTGCCATCCCCTTAAAAAGCGGCGTATCTCGCACCACTTCAAGCTCGTTCCAACCCATATGCGGTACTTTAAGGTGTTGAGAAAAACGCGTCGTGTCAAATTTAACGACTTCCCCTTCAATGAGTCCTAGTCCTTGCGTTTTCCAAATTCCGTGCTGGCTTCAAACAACAGTTGCATCCCCAAACAGATACCTAAAAGAGGCTTTTTCGTTGAGGCAAACGCTTTGACGGCTTCATCCATCTCGCGCACTTTTTAACAACGCCATCGTCAACTTTAAAACACCTACACCCGGAAGAATAATCTTGTCGTAACCTTCTACATGTGAAGCGTCTTTCACAATTTCGATACGCGTACCGAGTTTCTCAAACGCGTTGGTAACGCTTCGAAGATTGCCCATATTGTAATCGATTAAACCTATCATAATTCTCTCTTTTGATTCACGGATTTCACGTAAAACGCCAAGCCAAACAGTAAAAACGTCACGCCTCCGATGAGATACACCGCATTGACGATATGCGACGCGTCGATAATCGCAAATTTAAACACCAACATCAACGCCTCAATCGCCAACGCGATAATAATCGAGCCTAAAAAACGT
>JAJOKG010000048.1 GCA_021206415.1 Sulfurospirillum sp.
GATGTTTTTGTATCACATCCAAATTCTCTAATGAAAGCATCATTAAATTTTGCAAGTCCATAACCTATCAAATTTAAAATTTCATAGTTTTTATGCTTTATTCCAGAATGCGACATTTTGAACCTTTTTGGATGCTTTTGAAGCTTCAGGGTAGAGTCTTTATCTTAATATATGTTCTAAATTATAGTATGAAATTGATTATAAGCAGATTTGAGAAATCTTCTTTATATCTCTTTTTAGGTATCATTTAAGCATCACACATGAAGGTATATCTATGTTATGGCAAATCAGTAAAGAGTTCGATTTTTGTTACGGACATCGTGTCTGGTCGCAACAACTCGACTCCGAATTTTCCCTCACAGGCTGTTTAGCGTGCCGTCATCTGCACGGACATCAAGGTAAAATTGTGGTATTTTTACAGAGTAATGAACTTAAAAACGGTATGGTCACAGACTTTCACCATCTTAATTGGTTCAAACAATTTTTAGACGCAACGCTCGATCACAAATTTATCATTGACATCCATGACCCACTCTTTGAAACGCTTTTACCGCACTTTGCGGACAAACAAAACCTTCTAAGTCACGAAGCGGGTTATCAAACGCCTGATTTAAGCAAAGTAGCGCATGAAGCGATGCATCTCATCGAAATGTATGAAGGATATATTATCGTCGATTTTGTTCCCACCAGTGAAAATATCTCGACATGGCTTTTAGAAATCATTCAGAAAAAAATGAGTCGTTTGGGAGTTAAAGTATCGCATGTGGAGTTTTTAGAAACCCCAAAAAGCAGAAGTATTGTCTACAATCAAAAGTAGGGAGAAACCCTACTTTTTTATTTATGCCTTAGCGTAAGCACCCTCAAGTTTTTTATAGAGTGTCTCAATGGTTGGAGCATTTTCGCCTGAAAGCAAGGAGAGCATCACTTCGTTGTCCTCTTTGCCATTCCACACTTTTTTGTAGTGTCCCTCTTTGTAACCGTGGTCTTGTCTAAATTGATTTAAAACATTTTTCGCCACGTAAAATTTATAGAGCACTTTGAGGTTAATACCACATTTGCGAGAAAGCGCAAAATACTCTTTTAAAAGGCCATCAAAAAAGTCCACTTCAAAGCCTGTCATATCGTGAATAATGCTCTCAATATCGTTAATGAGCTCCATCGGATCAGCCGATACAGAAGAAAGTGGCTCTTTGGTAAACGCTTCAAAGCCTTGTACATCTAAAATATCATGCACCAATTTTTCCAAATCACCCTTGCCATTGGTTTTATAATCTTCCAATAACAAACTCATCACAAAATGCCAAATATCCACAATTTCAACGGTGACATTGTCCCAGTCTGTCGCTTTGTTAATGCTCTTCCAGTGTTTCCAACTAAAACTATCAATGAGCTCCGCGCACTCCATGTAAATACATCGCTTCCAGTTAATCATGCGGTTATTTTTGGTATAGCCATTTTCCCAACCGATTCCATTGGTCTCGTCGTTGAGTTTTTGTTGCAACGCAAACATTTGCGTTAAATAATCTCTACTCGTCATTGCATTCCTTCGTTCATAAAAACCCTAGATTATACTTTTTTGCGCCATAAAAGTCAAAAGAGATTCACTCCCTCTTGCGTATCCTAGCTCAAAACAGCGCATGAGTTCACTAAAAGTAAACAATCCAAACGAAGAGAGTTTGGGGTCGCTAATGTAAAGGTCACTCTTGGAAATTTGAAGCGAAGAAGATGCCATAAAGAGCAAGAAGAGGGAGCGTTTTATCATGGAAGCAAGCGTGTGTTTTTCCTTTACATGTAAAGGATGAAGATTGACGCTGACGATGGGATAAGGAAAGTCTAACAGCGGTGAAATGGGTAAATTATCCATAAATCCCCCATCAATCAGCAAGTGTTGATGATAGCTGATGGGACGAAAAATAGGAATGAGTGCGGAACTTGCAATGGCAAGTTTTATGGCATCCCCCTTATGAAAACGCATAATCTCTCCTGTGTGCAAATCCACGCAGTTAATAAAGGTGGGAATACGCATCTCCTCCAAAGAAGAGATGGGGCAAATCTCTCTTAAAATAGAGGCTTCCTCATCAATCCGAAAGAGCCCTTTTTGAAAATAATTAAACCCGATGACCTTACGAAACGCCTCACTTTTAAAGAGACGTATCATATCAAACGCACTCACGCCTGAGCCCACACCCGTGGCAATGACTGCGCCAATGCTTGTTCCTGAAATAGCGCCTATCTCAATGCCATGACGCTCACATGCAGCAATAACTCCCAAATGAAACGCTCCCCTTGCTGCACCGCCTGAGAGAGCGAGGGAAATTTTTAATGATTCAGCCATGAAATAATTTTAAACTCCCCCTCATAGGTCTCGACAATCGCACTGCACGACTCCACCCAATCACCACAGTTGAGGTACTTAATGCCCTCAATGTCTCGCATCTCCGCCTTATGGATATGCCCACAAATAACCCCATCATAGTGGTTGCGTCTGGCATGTTCACTGAGAATCGACTCAAAATCGGTGATGAACGACACCGAGCTTTTCACATGGTCTTTGACATACTTGGAGAGCGACCAGTGACGTTGGTAACGAAGCTTTTTGCGACACCACGTTAAAACTTGGTTTACATGTAAAAGCATATCATACCCAACATCTCCCAAAAGGGCTAACCAGCGTTTGGTCATGGTCACACTGTCAAAAAAATCCCCATGCGTGATGTAATACCGCTCGTTCTTAAGACTCACATAAGAACACTCATCTTTAATTTCAATGCTATCGCCTAAAGCTAAAGGCAAAAAGGAGCGTAAAAAATCATCATGATTGCCTGTAATGTACGTGACTTTGGTGCCTTTTCGAGCTTTTCTTAGCACTTTTTGAATGACATCTGAGTGCGATTGCGCCCATTTCATCTTACGCTTAATCGCCCACCCATCAATAATATCCCCCACTAAAAAGAAGTGCTCACACTCATTGCGTCTTAAAAACTCCAACAACTCATGCGCTTGGCAAAAACGTGTGCCTAAGTGCACATCAGAGATAAAAATAGAGCGAAACGAGAACACCTCTTCTTCGTGGCTTACCTCATTCATGCGTTTTTCAAACTCTCCCCAAAAATATCATCGGCAAAGTGAGAGAACTTACCCCGCACCGATTTGTCCAGCTCTATGGCAAAGAGCGAGATGTGCGTCTGCTCTTTTTTCGTCTGCTTTAAAAGCGAGGTAAGTCCGTTGTTAAAACGATTTAGGTACATGTTGTCAATTTGGCGGTTTGAGCCAATGACGATGGCTTTACAGTTGTTATCTAGCCTCGATAAAATGAGCTGTGTGGTGTTATTGGAGCTGTTTTGCCACTCATCTAAAATCACAATGGCATTACTTAGCGTTCGCCCCCGTGCCTCACCTGGCCAGAGTTTTTCAATATTGTATTTGCTGATAAGCTCTTGCACTTTCTTCTCAATCGCCACTTGCGGTTCTTGAGTATTTTCCCTTTTTTTCATCTTCTTTTTGGCGATAAACTCTAAGGTATCATAAAGTGCCATGTTATAAATACGAAACTTCTCATCGTTGCCTGAGAGATAGCCCACATCTGCACCTTTATCGACGCTCTCAATGGAGTTGCGTACATACACAATTTTTTCATAACTGCCTTTGTTGACTAAGCGCATCGCCGCCACAAATGCCATCAAGGTTTTTCCACTTCCAGCCCTTGCGTCAATGACATGAATATCGTACATGTTTGAAAGCAGTGCCTTCATAAAAAACTTCTGCTTAAGGTTAATGGGTTTGACCTCTAAGCCTCTAAAATCCAGCTCTTCATTGAGCATATAAATAATCCCTGCAGGTGAGATAATCGCATGAGCGCTGTTGCCATCAGGACTGACAAACTCGTAGCAATAATTACCACTCTTATGCTCAGGGTCAAACTCGCTGATGAGTTTTTTATCTAAAGTGTTAAAAAGGGCTGAGTCCATGGGGAGTTGTTTGACAAACTCAAACTCAGGCACATCGCTTCTATCTTCTCTTAAGGACTCTACCGTGACATTGTAAAAAAGCCCAAACATACGGGCATACACATCTAAAGAAAGAAAAATGACTTTGTAATCTGGATAATAGGTTTGTGCCCCTGAGGCAACCTCTAAAATGCGTTTATCGTTGGACTCATTGATAAACTGAGAGTCAATGTCGGAGGTGTAGAGGGTTTTGGAGAAGAGATGAATGGCGATGTCATCATCATAGCGCATCTTCACCACACGGAAAAGCTCACCGCTATCGACTTCTTCGACCACACATGAGGCTAGCATCCTTGCAAAACTACGTGCTTGATAGCCTAGCTCTGTAAAGTTCTTTTTAAAATCCTCCAGCTCGATAAGCACCGTCTCTGGAATAACAATGATGTTGTTGCCACCATCGCACAGCTCTTTGATAAAATTGGTGTTGTGCAAGATTATGTTGGTATCGAGCACATAGACTTTATTGACTGACATCTCGCTTCCTTTTCATACGAGGATTGTATGAAAACATTATAACAACTTCGTAACAAAAGGGGTGTAGATTTTGTGCGCAGAGGGTTTACATGTAAAGCCAAATGACTTTACATGTAAAGAAGATTATTCGCTTTTTTGCTCGATGCCACCGCCTAAAACACGGTAGAGTGTGACACGATTGGCAAGTTCTTCAAGCCTGACGTTAATGAGCGTTTTTTGTGAACTGTAAAACGAACGTTGAGAGAGAAGCGCATTGAGATACGTATCGACCCCTTGTTGATAGCGTGCGTCATAAATGGCATAACTCTTGGCATTGGCTTCCACCAACGCTTTTTGAGCCTCATACTGCTCAAAAATAGTTGAGCGACGTGAAAGTGCGCTTTGTACTTCACTAAAAGCGGTTTGGATGGTCGCTTCATAGGTCGCTAGATAAAGCTCTCTTCTGGCTTTGGCATAATCCAAATTGGCATCACGCTCGCCCATATCAAAATCGGAAGCGTAACCGTCGGTGCAAACGACCAAATTTTAGACGTTCCACCATCAAAAAGCCCTGTTAAAGTACTTGTCCCCACACCCCCTTTGGTGGTTAAGGTAATGGAAGGAAAGTAAGCCGCTCGTGCCACACCAATGTTGGCATTGGCAGATTTGAGATTATACTCTGCTTCTCTCACATCAGGACGCTCAAGTAAAACCTCTGAAGAGAGTCCCACAGGCACATCCAAAAGCCACGCTTGAGCCCCCTCTTCTAAACCTTTGGGAAAATGCTCGTCTGCCACTTTTGCGCCCACTAAAAGCTCTAAGGCACTTCTATCTTGTGCCACTTGAGTCGTGTAGTTTGCCACATCCGCTCTGGCTTGTTCATAAACACTTTGGGCATTAAAGAGGGAGACTTTGGTATCCACACCCAAATCCACTCGTTTTTGCACCACGTCTAACGAGCGCTTAGCACTCTCTTTGGTTTGCTCTGCCAAAGTTAAAAGCGTTTTATCGGCGGCGTAACTCAGCCACGCATTCATCGTCTCAGCAATGAGGGCTATGCGTACTGTTTTTTCTGCCTCTTCAACCCCTTTGTAGGTTTGTAAGGATGCTTCGCTTTGGCTTTTCACTTTTCCAAAAAAATCCAACTCATAACTGCTTAACCCCACGGTTGCAGAGGAACTCTCGGAAATCGCCGTACTCTCTCCTGAGAGTGCTCTGGCTTTTGAACCTGTGGCAGAAGCATCAATGCTTGGAAACTGAGCACTTTTACTGACACGGTACGTCGCTCGTGCCATCTCGATGTTGGCGACCGCTTTTTTGAGATTTCGACTATTTTCTAACGCTTGTGCTACCACTGCTTGTAAAGAAGGCTCACGCACAAACGCTTCCCATGCCAAATCCTGAAGCGTGCTTTTTTGCACCGACGTATTCATATCAAAGCTTGAAGGGATAGGCGCATTGGGGCGCACATACTCTGGTGCCATACTCATACATCCTGCAAAAAGGAGTGGGATTAAAACCAGACTGTATTTTTGCATCTTACACCTCCCCTACCATGGTTGCATGATGGCTACGTTTAGGGAAAAGTCCCCGTACCAACACAAAGAAGAGCGGTACGAGAAAAATCGCTAAAAAGGTCGCACTGAGCGTTCCTCCAATAATTCCCGTACCGATGGAAATACGACTGTTTGCCCCTGCACCACTGGAAAGTGCCAAAGGCAGAACCCCTGCGATAAATGCCAAAGAAGTCATCAAAATAGGTCGAAGTCTAAGCTTTGATCCTTCAACTGCCGCTTCTACCAATCCTTTACCTTGAGTGTATGCCATCTCAGCAAATTCAACAATCAAAATCGCATTTTTAGAAGAGAGCCCAATGGTTGTAAGAAGGGCTACTTGAAAATAGACATCGTTGTTTAAGCCTCTAAGATACGCCGCCAAAACCGCACCAAAAATACCCAAAGGAATGACCAAAAGGACAGAGAAAGGCACTGACCAACTCTCATACAAGGCCGCCAAACACAAAAAAGACCACTAAAATAGAGATGCTGTACAACGTCACCGTTTGCCCACTGGATAATCGCTCTTGATACGAAAGCCCACTCCACGCAAAACTGGTTCCTAAAGGCAAGGATTCTTGAAGTTCTTCCATCTTATCCATCGCCACACCTGAACTCACCCCTTGCGCTGCGGCACCTTGAACTTCATAGGAGGCTAAGCCGTTATAACGTGTGAGACTTTGTGCCCCATAACTCCAGTAAGTCGTTGCAAAGGCAGAAAAAGGCGTCATGACATTGTCTTTATTTTGCACATACCACAGATCTAAATCCTCAGGCTTAGAGCGAAAAGCAGCATCGCCTTGCACATACACTTTTTTAATACGCCCACGATCCACAAAGTCATTCACATACTTTCCTGCCCATGCATAACTGAGTGTATCATCAATGTCGGAGAGGGAGAGTCCTAATGCCACAGCTTTATCCTCATCAATTTTCACATTTAATTGTGGGGTCTCTTCCAAACTTCCTAAACGTACCGAAGTAAAAAGAGGCTCTTTTTGAGTCATCCCTAAAAAGGTGTTTTTTAAGCTCTTAAGCGTCTCCCTTTCCGTGTCTGCTAAGGCTTGTAACTGGAAGGTAAATCCATTGGTTTGCCCCAAACCACGAATGGCAGGAGGGTTGAGTGAAAAGATACGTGCGTCTCTTACGTTTGAGAGATTTTTGGTCGCACGAGAGGCAATGGTATCGGAACGATTGGCGATTCCTTTACGCTGATCCCAATCATTTAAGGCGACAAACGCCATACCCGCATTTTGTCCATTACCGCTATAATTAAATCCTGAAATGGTAAAAATGGCTTCAGTGTTATGGCTCTCTTGCCCTAAGAAGTAACGCTCTACCTCTTGGGCAACAGCATTGGTACGTTTAAAAGAGGCACCTTCTGGTAAATTCATCTGCACCATAATATTCCCTTGGTCTTCATCGGGTAAAAATCCAGAAGGAAGGCGTAAAATTAAAAATGCCATCGCTAAAGCAATCATGCCATACACAACCATCCAACGAAGTGGCGTTGCGATCACACTTCCTACGCCGACTTTATAGCGTTCAATAGCAGCATCAAATGTGCGGTTAAACCACCCAAAAAATCCTTTTGTTGGCGTGTGTTCATGCGGTGTGAGTAAGGAGGCACACAGCGCTGGCGTTAAGGTCAATGCCACAATCACAGAGAGCACCATCGAAGAGACAATGGTAATGGAAAATTGACGATAAATAACTCCTGTGGAACCACTAAAAAATGCCATAGGAAGGAAAACAGCTGAGAGAACGGTTGCGATACCCACTAACGCACTCGTAATTTCCCTCATGGACTTTTCAGTCGCTTCCATCGCAGAGAGTTTCTCTTCACGCATAATACGCTCTACGTTTTCCACCACCACAATCGCATCATCGACCAAAAGACCAATGGAGAGCACCATACCAAACATGGTTAAGGTATTAATCGAGTAACCAAAAATCTCTAAAACACCAAACGTACCCAAAAGTACAACAGGCACTGCAATCGCAGGAATGAGTGTCGCTCTCCAATTTTGCAAGAAAACAAACATCACCACAACGACTAAAATAATCGCTTCAAAAAGGGTTTTTACCACCTCTTCAATGGAGATACGAATAAACTTTGTACTATCACGAGGATAAGCAACTTCGTACCCTTCAGGCATCGTTGGTTTCATTTTATTAATCGTTGTTTTAACACGATCAGCGGTTGCAAGAGCGTTCGCTCCAGGAGCTAAAACAATCGCCAAACCTGAAGCTGGATAGCCATTGAGTTTGGTCATGGTAGTATAACTCTCACTGCCTAACTCCACACGTGCCACATCCTTTAATCGAACAATCGCCCCATTGCTATCGCTTTTAACAATAATATTTTCAAACTGTGCTGGGGTTTGATACTGTGACTTAGCCGTTACGGTTGCATTGAGTTGTTGCTCATCCGTGCTAGGCAATGCCCCAATACTGCCTGCGGAAACCTGCACATTTTGTGCACTCACCGCATTGCTCACATCAGAGGGCATAAGATTGTAAGCGGCTAATTTGTAAGGGTCTACCCAAATACGCATGGCATACTGCGCACCAAAGACTTGCACCGTTCCCACACCCTCAAGCCGTGCAATCGGGTCTTGAATAGTGCTTAAAAGATAATCCGCTACATCCACCGACATACGTGTATTGCTGGTGTCATACAAAGAGACGATCATCAAAAAGTCACTCTGTGCTTTGGTGACACGCACTCCTTCATTTTGAACTGCTTTGGGTAAACGGGTGGTGATTTGTGCGACTTTATTTTGCACTTGAACTTGCGCTGTATCGGCATCCGTTCCTTTTTCAAACGTCACATCAATGCGTGCCGTACCCGCAGAACTACTGCTAGAAGAGAAGTATAAAAGACCATCCAACCCCGTGAGTTGCTGTTCAATAATCTGCACTACGCTGTTCTCAACCGTTTGCGCTGAAGCACCTGTATAGGTTGTATCAATACGAATAGAAGGAGGTGCGATATCAGGGTATTGCTCCACAGGCAACGTTAAGATAGACCCCACACCTGTGAGCATAATAACAATGGAAATAACCCACGCAAAAATGGGTCTATGGATAAAAAAGTGAGCGATCATTGTGCTTTACCTAAGCTTTGTGTGACATCTACCACGGTAACACTTGCCCCCGTTCGCACCTTATTGACTCCCTCGACGACCAAACGATCCCCAACATTTAAGCCTGATTGAATCAGCCACTTATCGCCAATCGCTCGCTCGGTTTGAATCTTTCGTGTTTCGATTTTATTCTCAGCAGTGACAATCATTGCGGTCGCATTGCCTTTAGGATCACGAGAAATACCTTGTTGTGGTACTAAAATAGCTTTTTCTAACACCGCCTCTTCCACGATGCTTCGCACATACATCCCTGGCAATAACACACCATCAGGATTAGGAAAAATTGCACGAAGGGTCACAGAGCCTGTACCTTCATCGACAGATACTTCTTGAAACTGTAATACCCCTTTGTGCGCATAGAGCGTGCCATCTTCGAGTTTTAAAGAGAGCTTCGTGTTACCTTTACTAACACCTTGCTGTCCCAATAAAGCACGCAGTTTTAAGAGTTGCGTGCTAGATTGGGTAATATCTACGAACACAGGATCAAGAGCTCGAATCGTTGCAAGTGCCGTCGTTTGATTGGCCGTCACCAAAGCACCCTCCGTCACACTTGAAATACCAATACGTCCACTAATGGGTGCTTTGATTTTCGTATACTCCAAATCAATACGAGCGCTTTGCAACGCCGCTTTCTTCGCCTCTACATTTGCAACGGCTTGGAGATAAGCCGTTTTAGCATCTTCCATATCTTGCTTGGAGACACCTTCTATCTTCACCAACTCTACGTAGCGCTCATATTTTGAACGACTGCTCTGCACACTCGCCTCAGCATTGGCAAGTGTGGCTTTTGCCTCTTCATAGGTAGCATAATAACTCGCATCATCAATGGCGTACAACACCGCACCTTGTTTCACAAAATCGCCCTCTTTAAAAAGTCTCTCTTTAATAATGCCACTAATTTGTGGTCGAATCTCAGCACTTTTAGAGGCTTTAGTCCGTCCTGAGAGCTCTCGCTCAAGTGTGAGACTTTGTGTTGCTACGCTGTAAGCACCCACAGTAACTTGGGTTGTTTTTTTTAGTCGTTTTTGCTTCTTCACTACATCCTAGAAATAAAAATGGAAGAAGAAGGAGAAGAGGTGTGAGTCGCTGTAACATCATGATGATTCCTTAGAAAATATGTGTGACATTCTACTGCATTTTCGTTAATAAAACCTTGCTAGAAAAGAAGAAAACCATGCTAAAATAAACGCAAAATAGTTTCAAAGGGATACCCAATGATTTTAGAATGGAGTGAGCGTTTCTCTTTACACCACAAGATGCTTGATGCCCAACATCAAGAGCTTTTCAGCCTCGCTAATGCGGTACATGCGCTCGATCCTGCAACGTCTAGCAAAGCAGAACTTTCTAAACTCTTTAAAGCATTTTATGACTACATGGCAAAACATTTTAAAGAAGAAGAGGCGTATATGCAAAGCCTGCATTATCCGCTCTTTATTAAGCATCAGAAACTGCATCAAAGTATTATTGAAGGGATGAATAAAATTCTCAAGGAAGAAAAAAGTATCGAAGGGTTGCAAGAGAAAATGAAATTCATCTCTCAAAAGTGGCTGATGGAGCATATTTTAGAAAATGACCTCAAAATCGAAGCGTGGCGCAAAAGCATTACACTGGATGAAAATGAGTTCAAATCGCTACACTAAATCTTTACATGTAAAAAGGAAAACGTGTGTTAGAACCTAAAATTGAAGCATTCATTGCCAAACACCATCTGCTAAGTTTAGCAACCAGCATAAACAATCAACCCTATTGTGCCTCTTGTTTTTATGCCTTTGAAAAAGAGCCTGCCTCATTGATTATTGCCACGGATGCCCAAAAAACAAGGCATGGCAAAGAAGCATTGCAAAACCAACACGTGGCAGGAGTCATCGCTTTAGAAACAAATATTGTGGGGAAAATTCAAGGGGTACAATTTACAGGGATTTTTCAAGAAGCCAATGAAAGAGAAAAAAAAGCTTATTTGAAACGCTTTCCTTATGCCCTAGCGCTAAATCCAACGCTTTGGAGCATTCACATAGAGTATTTAAAATTCACGGACAACACTTTAGGATTTGGCAAGAAATTGGAGTTTTTTGCCCCCAATGTCTCGCCAAAACTAGTTTACATGTAAAGATTATACTTTAATCGGTGTATCCGAACATGCAGCGGTAAAAACAACATCCGTTGAGCTATTTAGTGCTGTTTCAGTGGAGTCTTGAATGACACCGATTAAGAAACCAACCGCAACCACTTGCATCGCAACCTCATCGCTAATACCAAAAAGACCACATGCCAAAGGAATCAGAAGCAAAGAACCACCCGCAACGCCTGAAACACCAGCCGCAGAAACACTTGCAAGCACACTTAAAAGAAGTGCTGTGGGTAAATCCACTGAAATACCTAAGGTATGTACCGTTGCTAGGGTTAAGATGGTAATGGTTACCGCCGCACCTGCCATATTCGCCGTTGCACCTAGAGGAATCGAGATAGAGTAGGTATCTTCATTGAGACCCAGTTTTTTACACAATGCCATATTGACAGGAATGTTCGCTGCTGAACTTCTGGTAAAAAATGCTGTTACACCGCTCTCTTTTAAGCAGGTAAAGACCAAAGGATAAGGATTACTTTTGGTTTTTAAGAAAACCAATAAAGGATTGATGACTAAAGCGACAAACAACATCGTTCCCACTAAAAGCACTAAGAGTTTTCCATATCCTAATAAAGCGGTAAAACCAGTCTCTGCAAAGGTTTCAGCCACTAAACCCAAAATACCAAAAGGAGCTAAACGAATGACACCTTGAACAATTTTTGTCATCGCATCACTAATGTCCTTCATCACCGCTTTGGTCTGTTTACTGCTATGATGTAATGCAATACCCGCGGCCACTGCCCATGTAAGAACACCAATATAATTACCCTTAGCCAATGCATTAATAGGATTGTCAACCATGCTAACAACAAACCCTTTAATAACGCCTACAATGCTTTGAGGTGGCGTTAAAGCCGCTTCTGGATTGACCAAAACCAAACTCACTGGAAACGAAAAACTTACAATGACAGCAGCCAATGCAGCTAAAAACGTACCAATGGCATACATCATAATAATAGGCTTAATATTCGTCTGCGAACCTACCTCTTTGGTGGCAATGGCGGTTGAAACCAATATTAAAACCAATACAGGTGCAACGGCTTTAAGTGCCCCTACAAACAATTTACCTAAAATTGAAACCGCCATGGCCGCTGCTGGAGAAATAAGAGCAATAACCACTCCTAATACCATACCCATTAAAATGAGAACAATTAAATTGCCCTCTTTATACCGAGAAACTAAACGCTCCATTTTTCACACCTTTACTTAAATTGAATCTTAAAGATTAGATTGTATTTAAAAAGTTCTTAGAGCCTCTTAAACTAAATGTGCAAGCTCTTAAGGTCTAGTTTTAACGCCTCATTATCCATCACCCCAATCCCCTTTGCAAGAATATTTGAGGCAATTTTATGAGCTTCTTCTAAAGAGTGCATCTGATACGTTCCACATTGATAGATATTAAGCTCAGGAATATCTGATTCACTCTTTACATGTAAAATATCTTCCATCGACGCTCTCCATGCCTCAACGACTTTTTGAGGAGCGGGTGTGCCAATGAGGCTCATATAAAATCCTGTACGACATCCCATTGGAGAAATATCAATAATCTCTACCCCATCGCCATTAAGATGATGACGCATAAAGCCTGCAAAAAGATGCTCTAGTGTATGAATTCCTTTTTCAGGAAGAATCTCTTGGTTGGGTTTGCAAAAACGCAAATCAAAAACGCTAATATCATCCCCCTTAGGTGTTTTCATCGTTTTAGCAAGACGCACAGCAGGAGAAGGCATTTTGACGTGATCGACACAGAAACTATCTAATAATGGCATTTTCAATCCTTTTTTGCATGGATTATAGCAAAAAAAGTGTACAATATTTTGCTCTCTAGTTTTACATGTAAAGGAAAAATTTGAAGCGAATTGGACTCTTTTTAGTCATGGCTCTTCTTGCCTATACCTTTACATTAAGCCACACTCTTTTGCTCATTTGTTCAGGTATTGCCATCTTTTTATTTGGTATGTTTTGTCTGGAAGAGGGATTTCGCTCCTTTATTGGTGGCTTATTGGAACGCTTATTAGAGCGTATGACTAGCACCGTAACGAAAAGTCTCTTTTTTGGTATTATCACCACCAGCATTATGCAATCAAGCTCCCTCATTTCTATTCTCTCTATCTCTTTTATCAGCGCAGGACTGATCTCCTTAGCGCAAGGTATTGGCATTATCTTTGGCGCTAATTTAGGCACAACCACAGGTGCGTGGCTGATTGCGGGATTAGGACTTAAAGTAGACATTGCAACCTACGCCATGCCCATGCTCGTTTTTGGCATAATCATGATGTTTCAAAATGAGAAAAAAAGTAAAGGCATAGGCTACCTTCTGGTAGGATTGGGCTTTCTTTTTTTTGGGCATTGCTTATATGAAAGAGGATTTGAAACCTTTAAAACACATATTGATATAACACACTATGCCATGCAAGGGCTGAAGGGAGTTTTACTTTTTACCTTCATTGGTATTGTTGCGACCGTTGTTATGCAATCTTCCCATGCAACCTTAGTGCTCATTATCACTGCCCTTGCCTCTTTTCAAATCACCTATGAAAATGCCCTTGCACTTGCCATTGGTTCTAACGTGGGAACAACCATTACCGCCCTTTTAGGCTCACTGACGGCGAATAATGAAGGCAAAAAATTTGCGGTTGCACATCTACTGTTTAACCTTCTAAGCGCACTCATAGCAATTATTTTTATGCAACCCTTTCTTTATTTGGTCGATACAACAGCCTCTTGGATTGGGATTATGAACGATGACTATGCCCTAAAACTAGCACTTTTTCATACTTTTTTTAATCTGATTGGCATTGTGCTTCTTTTTCCATGGACAACACAACTGGTCATTCTACTCAATGCCCTTTTTCGCCCTTATGAAAAAGACTTACATCAAAAAGATGATGTTCTCTATTTGGATGAAAGTGCCCTTGATTTTCCACTTAGTGCGCACACTGTCCTCATGAAAGAGACCAAGCACCTCTACCAAAATGTTATAGAGATTATTGCGCAAGCACTGAGCATTCATAAAAGTGATGTCACCTCTGGTATGGAAATTGATGAAATCGTTCACCAACGCAATAAAGCACTGTTTGTAGATATGGATGCCTATTATGAACGCAATATCAAAGAAATTTATGGAAAGATTATTACGTTTGCCATCAGCGCACAGGGTAAATTTTCACAGGAAAATATGTACGATTTAGTCGCTATTAAAAATGCGAATATTTGTATTGTAGAAGCTTTCAAAGCCTCAAAACATATGCAAAAAAATATGCTTAAATACCTAGAATCATCCAATAGTGACATTAAAAATGAGTACAACCATATTCGTAAAAATCTCATCAGCCATTTACGTACGATGCAGCTTATTTTCAATACCGATGAAGAGGATGTGGCTATCTTACTCCTTAGTAAACTGCATGTTGATACACAAAAATATGATATTGCAGCGAATAAATCACTGGATAATCTCATTCGTACCAATAAAATCAACTACACAATGGCAACCTCACTGATGAATGATACTACCTATGCTTACACCATTGCTTCAGAACTTTCCAAAGCCGCACAACTTCTCTTTGTCCATGAGAAAAAAAGAACTAAAAGAAGGACGTGAAGCGCTTATTTTAACGGAAACAGAAGCCAGTGCTTTAGCCCATGAGACACCATAAAGGAGCAACGCATGAGTCAAAAAAAAAATTTTATTCACACCCTCAAAGAAATTTTAGGCATCAGCCCTGAACATGAAGAGAAGAAACAGACGAAAGAAGAGATTAAAATCTTAATGAGCAAACTAGAACAACAATATCTTTCTCTTAAAGAAAAACTCCAACATGAAGAAGATGCGACAAAACGGGAAGCCCTTAAGGAGAGCTTGAGTATTATAAAAGAGCAACTTAAGAAAGGGAAGGATTTTTTGCATCATGGTTAGAGGATTCAGCCTTTTACTTCTCTTTTTTTTTATCGGATGTGGGAGTAACCCTCAAGAGAAAGTAAGCGAATTACTTCAATCACGAGGTGCTACCAACCTTACGCAAGATTATAAAAAAATCACCCACTACCTCTATACTTACAAAGAAAAACTACGATATTCGCAATCCAAAAGCCTTTAACAAAGCCTCACAACCCTATACTCTTTCATGAAATCAAATACGCGAAAAACACGATTCGGATGCATTACAATGGTGTTTTGCTCAAAACTTATGATGATTATTTGCGTCTGGCTTTTGATAAAAATCCTAGTATTCCTGAACGCAATGATTTTCTTATTTTGGGATTGCATAAATTGCTTTGGGAGAGTTACAAAATCGGTGAAGGGCATCAAGTCACAACGCTGAGTTACAAAGAAGAGGAGTTTAAAAAAACTCTACTACTATCTTGAAGTGATTCGCTGGAAAATAAAAACCGCTAAAGACACCAATGGCAACTACCTTTTTACCACATGGCAAAATAATTGGCAAATCGAATTGCACCAAAAACTTCTTAAAGGGGAGCCTCTTTCATGGGATTTAGTTCAAAATCTTCCCTCGCTGAGAACCAAACGAGAAAACCTTTTGGATGCCTCTAATTTTAACTTTGAAGTGCTCTTAACCCAAATGATTGATGAAGTAAAAAGTAGTGCCAAACAAATTGGCAAAGAGCCTGTGGATATTGGGATTGATGCGATGATAAGCTTGGTATTCTTTCTCTAAGTAATCTTATGTTTTAATCGAGAATTACAAAATAAATATTATAATTTTTAAAAATAATTTGCATAAAGGAATTCTATGATACTTTTTATTTTCAACAACCAACCTTACGATGGAGGCGATAAAACCTACAATGCTCTGCGCCTTGCGAAGTCTTTACATGTAAAAGGTGAAAAAGTAAAAATATTTTTGATGAGTGATGCGGTGGATATGGCACGTGAAGCAACCCAAAAGCCTGATTTTTACGATTATGATTTAGTCGCTATGCTCAAAGAACTCTTTATGGATGGTGTTGCTTTGGGTGTGTGCGGAACCTGCATGACACGCTGTGGCATTCATAAAAACCAACCCTATTTTGACGAAACCATCAAAGGCACCATGGGAATGCTCACTGAGTGGAGCATTGAAGCTAATAAAATCTTAACCTTCTAATCATGCACTACGAAACCTTTCAAAAGGCATTAGAGACCTTAGGCATTATTTCGGGGATGGGTAAAAAAGAGATTCGAGAGCGCTACCTTGAACTCTGCAAACAGCACCATCCCGACGCTTCGGGTGAAGAAAATGAAAAATTTCAAGAGATTCATGAAGCCTATAAGCTTCTTATGCTTTATACCGAACAGTTTCGTTTTCGCTTTAGCCAAGAGGAGTTTCAAGAGCAATTTCCATTTTGGAATGAGCAAAAAGGTGACTGGCTTTATAAAATCTAAGCCTTGATATACCTCAATCTTTTTCCTTCTCTTTTCCACTATAATACGCCAAATTTAACAAGGAGTTCTTATGGAAATCAACAATATTCAAGTATGCAACGTCTGTCTAAGAAGTAGCGAAGAGAGTAGTAATGCGGTCTTTATCAAAGCTATGAAAAATGGCGAAGAGATTCATGTTTGTACAAGCTGTATTCCACACATTATTCATGGAAGTGGTGATGTTGCAAAATCAAACGCACAAGTTGCGGCTGAATTTCAAAAATAACGCTTTTACATGTAAGGATTCACTCCTTACATGTAAAGTATTTTAACTACTTCATTGCCGCATTAAAACGTGCATTGACCTCATTCCAATTCACTACACTCCACCAATTTTTCAAATAATCCCCACGTTTATTTTGATACTTAAGATAATACGCATGTTCCCACACATCCGCTGCTAAAATGGGGGTTCCTTTTACTTCCGCCACATCCATCAAAGGATTATCTTGATTGGGTGTTGATGTGACTGCTAATTTTTTATCGGCTGTGACAATCACCCATGCCCAACCTGAGCCAAAACGAGTCGCTCCTGCTTTTTCAAACGCCTCTTTCATCTTCTCTAAACTTCCAAAATCACGCTCAATCGCTTTAGAAAGAGAAGCTGATGGCGTACCGCCTTTGCCCACAGGTGCCATGAGTTTCCAAAATAAATCATGATTATAGTGTCCACCACCATTATTGCGTACGGCTGCATTGTATTTAGAAACAGACGCCATAATTTGCTCCACACTCATTGCTTTCAGCTCAGGATAAGTGGCTACTTGCGCATTTAAATTATTTACATACGCTTGATGGTGTTTGCCATGATGAATTTGCATGGTTGCTTTATCAATCGCAGGCTCTAAGGCATCGTATCCATAAGGTAAGGGTGCCAAACTAAACGCATCTGCTGCTATCAAGGCAGGAACAAAAAGCCACGCAAAAGCAAGTGCCATAAAACGCTTGCGAAAAAGAAAATTTTGAAACATAGAATGCCTCCTAGAAGATTTGAGAAAGTTGATTTTATCACAAAAATATCACAACTTTTTAGTCAATTTTTATAGGGAAAAGAATTAAAACACGCTGAGAAAAAAAAGGGTAAAAAAATGAAAATAAAAAAACGT
>JAJOKG010000032.1 GCA_021206415.1 Sulfurospirillum sp.
TCTTTTGAAAATTTGCTGTGTCCACATTTTTGATGCTCATTTCCAAAAATCACCCTTTCATATTTTTTGTTTCAATAACAAAAACTCCATAGCGAGAAACAATGATATGATCTATTTGTGTGGTTGAGCCATCATTTAATTGCAAGGTAATATTTTTAATATTAGTATATTCTTCTTTATTGAGATACAAGGAAGTGGCAACATTAATAGTTAATTCACCAATTTTACCTTTCATCCAAGGTGTTCTAAATATAATACCAAGTACAAAAAAAGAACCAATCAGCCAAAAAATCAATGTTAATCCCTTTGTTATTAAGAAAACATAATCTAAATTTTAATTGTTACAAAACAGCTTTTCAAAATGATATTAAATTTCTTTAGCATTGTCTCATCATATATAAATATCAAATCAAAAATGCTCAGAAAAATTTTGAAAGGTATTTGATACAACCAATGTTGACTTTGAAGATATCTCATTGAAGTGCTTTTTAGCACAATGAATTTTTGCTTCTTCGGTGTCTCTTAAATCATCAGTAAACAGGCTTCCTTTGCTTTCCACTACAAAGTAAAGCTTTTCTTCATTATCTTTTTCAATGAGCACTGCCCAGTCTGGATTATAGCCTCCAAGGGGTGTATTGATTTTGAACCATGAAGGCAATTTTGTAAAGAGTTTGACGTTTTCATTTTCATTAAACGACTTCGCAAAACTTTTTTCAATATCAGAATCATAAACCGTATAGTCATAAATAGATTTATTTTTTCTATTTTCATACATGTTAGATTTCAAATAGCCATAAAGTTCTTTATCTTCAAAACACTCTTGGGCATAGTAGAACTCATCACCAATTTTATGGTATTTGATGCCATCGACGATAAAGATACTCATCGTTTTACGAATAATCGCAATAACCCCATCAATGAACTTTTGAGGGTTGTTTTTAAAGCTCTCTAACTTACCACTTTTGATAAGAATATCGACAATGTTTTTGCGTGTGAGTTTGGTTTCATTTTGAAGATAAGTTACAATATCGGGCAATTGGTATTGAACGACCTCTGCATCACTAAACTTCTCGATGATACTACTTTCATCAATCTCTACACCCACGCGTGTGATTTTATTTTTAGCTTTTGAATAGACATATTTGATTTTACCAAATGTTAGCTCATCAGCTATCTTTTGCGCACATGCACCAACTAAGGCTTCTACATCAAAATTGACACGATAGGTTGTTTTGTATTTGATTTCATTCCAAAGGGCTTGAAAATCTTCACCCAATAAAATCTGCTTATCCAGTGTGACCAATTTTTTATCAGAAGCATCTTTGATATTAAGCCCACATGCAACTTTTTTTGATAGATTGGATGATGTTTTCTTGCATGGAAGCGAACTCTTCGGGCACTTTAAAAGTGTTATCTTTGAGTGCAATTTTCAACGCATCTTGAATTTTGCCTTGGGTATTAATGTAGCCTTTATCCAGTAAATAATGCTGCAACACTTCACTTTTTTTCAAATCCCAAATAGTGCATTTCTCCAGCATCATTTTTGATAGGCAAGTTAGCAAAAAAGTGTTCTTGAATAACACCAAATTTAATGCCCTCTTCACTTTCTATTTCAGATTGTAAGCTTTTCGCAAACTCTTCATAACTCTCATTTGCCATAACCGTCAAGGTATTGTTCTCAAAACCATAGACACGTTCACCTTCTTGATTGACACAAATTCTAAGACCTCGTCCTATTTCTTGACGCTTTTTTATGGTTGAATTGGTTTCATTGAGCGTACAAATCTGAAAGACATTTGGGTTATCCCATCCTTCTTTTAGCGCACTGTGTGAAAAGATAAAACGAAGCTGGCTTTCAAATGAGAGAAGCTTTTCCTTGTCTTTCATAATGAGATTGAAAGTATCTTCATCATCCGCATTATTGCCAGTGCTATCTTTTAAGACACCTTTTTTATCACTTGAAAAATAACCATTGTGGATTTTTTCTACTTCTGTATCTAAGTCTTTGATACTTTTAAATAAATCTTCATAAGCTCTTTGCTTGATGATTTGTTTGTATTCTTCTTCAAACCATTTGGCGTATTTACCCTTTTGAGCATTGCCTTCACTGTCATATTCACGGTAATTTGCCACTCTATCGATAAAAAAGAGTGAGAGCACTTTGATGCCTTGTGGGTTAAGAAGCTTTTCTTTGTTGAGATGCTCTTCAATAGTTCGTCTTATTTGTAAGCGTTTAATGCTATCGCTATCAAGGTCGCCTATGGCTTGTCCTATATCGACACTTGTGCCATTGGTAAATTCTATGAACTCTTTACCTTTTTCGATGTAAATATCATTGACCGTAAAATTTCTATAAATATCTCTCCCATTAGAAAGTTCATAAAGGTCTTCGCCATCTTTGATCGTGATAACTTTACGAACCGTTTTTCCACTTTGGTTGATATCTATCTCTATTTGCGCACTTCTTGGGGTTGCTTTAACACTTAAAAGTTTTACATAGGCGTTATTGGCTGATTCACTCAGTTTGACATTGGCAACTTCGATTTGTTTGACCAATTTTTTATCATATGCATCAATGCTATCGAGTTTATACATCAAATTGTAAGCATTGACATGTGTTGCGCTGTATCGTAAGCGACACAAAGGATTGAGGGTTTTGATGGCTTCTTGGGCTTTGGGTGTATTATCGACACTTTGAGGCTCATCGATGATGACGATAGGATTGGTTGAAGAGATAAATTCTATGGGTTTTAAGCCACTCAGTCTATCGTTATTTCTATGAATGATATTGGCTTTGGTATCTTTACTTGGATCGGTGAAACTTTTTCTAAATGCATCGATGTTAATAACCATAATGCGTATATCGCTACTTGTAGCAAAGTCTCTTACTTGTTCCAAATTGGAGCTATCGTAGATAAAATAGTCATAATTAACATTGTCAAAAATGGCTTTAAAATGTTCACTGGTGATATCAAGCGTCTTTTTTGTTCCTTCTTTGATGGCAATAGAAGGCACAACGATGATAAATTTGGTAAAGCCATACTTACGATTGAGTTCAAAAATGGATTTGAGGTAGACATAGGTTTTACCTGTTCCTGTTTCCATCTCCACTGAAAAATCCATACTTTCAAGTTTTTTAGAAGCACCAAGTCCATTGCGAAGTTGAATTTTTTGGATGTTTGCTAAAAGCTCATCATCAAGAAGTTCAAGTCTATTGCCTATACCTAATTCATTGTGAACGCTATGTAAGATGTTATCGGTCATTCTTGAAACAGAGAAGTTGCTTTGACACACCTCTTGCCCTTCAAAAATATCTACAATAGCACTAATGGCTTGGTCTTGGTATTCTAAATTGCTTTCAAATTGTATTTTCATTGTTTGTTCTCAATTGCTTTTATTTGTTTATCAAAATCAGAGATATAATTTTCATCTTGAATTTTCTTAAATGTTTCGTATTCTAAATAGGCTTTCCCTTTTGCTTGCTCATGTGACACTGTGCCAAATGTTTCAAGTATTTTGTATTCATTAAAGTCTAAAAACTTATTAATACTCTCTTGTAGTTCTTCCATACTCATAGCAACCTTACGCGCTATCAAGCCTTCAATATAATCAAAATAAGCCCCAACAATACGCTCCAAGGCTTTTATCTCTTTTTCATCCAAATAGTTTTTAGCAATTTCGACATCAGCTTTGAGTATTTTTCCATGAGGAGAGTTTTTCCACGTTTTTAATCCCATATTTGGCTTTGAACTATCCGCTTCTTTATAGACAATTTCAGCAGCAGTTTCTGCCTGTAATGGCGTAGTGAAATTTATTTTGAACATGTGCATAAAAGTTTTTTGCAATCGTTGAATGCTTATCGTAATCAATGCTACACTCTGCAAAAATATCAGTGATTTGTTGGTAGATTCTTCGTTCACTTGCCCTAATGGAACGAATGCGTTCAAGAAGCTCTTTAAAATAATCTTCACCAAAATTTTGACCATTTTTTAATCTATCATCGTCCAACACAAACCCTTTGATGATAAATTCTCGCAAGGTATTTGTAGCCCATATTCTAAATCCAGTGGCTTCCTTGGAATTGATACGATACCCAACAGCAATAACCATATCAAGGTTATAATAGTCAATATTACGAGTGACTTCTCGTGAACCTTCTTGTTGAACTTGTGCAATTTTTGCACAAGTTGAATCATCAAGTTCTTCATCTTCTAAAATTTTCTTAATATGCTTTGCGACAACGCTTCTATCAACATTAAACAAAGAAGCCAATTGCTTCTGAGAAAGCCAAAAAGTAGATTCTTTGTAGATAATGTCTATATTGACATTGGTTGATGGTGTTTTATAAAAAATGATTTTATTTCGTTGTATGTTATTCATTATCGTCTACCACGCTTTCCCCACTATACCCAAGCTCTAACGCCTTGATATTGCCTATCGCATTTCCAGCAATGCCTCGGATAGAACCATACATATTTATGGTGTTATCAAGCACTTTTTCGATTTGTTTTTCTCGTTGCTTCCAGATGCGTTGCATTGACCTTTTTTCACTGTCCAAGTCACTTTGCATTGTTGTAAATGCTTCTACTATGGCTTCTATTTGCATCTTAAATTCGTTGCTTGTAAGGAAACCATACAGAAGACTCATTTTATCGGTTTTGTTCTCTTGGCTTTTCATCGCGTGGTGGATTTTGACGATGTTTTCTCGAAGCACTGAACTTAGACCTTTGAACTCTTCAAAACTGCATACCCATATACCTTCATAAAGCCCCATTCGTTGCATATCACTTGGCAAGACATCAGTAACTAAAACACCAATATCTGCACCTTTTTCTCTCATATCGGCTTTAAATTTCTCTATCCAGCTTTTTTGAAAGTCTTTGGTTCTTTTGCTTTCATAGTAGATTTTTCCACAATTTTGAGCTTCCCTTGTATGGACTATCTGCATACAGTCTGCACCCCTTGCACCCTTTTTCACTTCATCGATAGCATCAAGTGGAAACTTCTCTCTGAGCCACTCTTCTATGGCAAGTTCTTGGACTTCACCTTGAAGTTGCATACTGCCTTGTTCTGCTTTTCTTTGTGCGATTTGGAGTTGCTCTTGAAGCTGTTTGAGTTGTTCATCTTTTTGGCGAAGTTTTAGCTCATTTTGCTCATCAGTTGTTTTTTGAATTTTCTCTTTTTCTACTTGGAGTCTTTCATTGAGCGAAAGTTCTGCTTTTGCCATAATGGCTGATTCTATTTCTGATTTTTCTCGTTTGAGCTGTTCTATTTGTGCTTTGGCAACATTGAGTTCTTTGACTTGATTTGATTTTTCTTCAAGCTGTTTTTGAAGTAACGCCATAGAATCACTTTGCTCATCGAGGATTTCTTTTCTAAGCGCATCTTGAAGCTTTTGCCTTTCAAGTTTTAGTTGCGTGGCAGTGGCTTTTTTGAGTTCTTCATCAAACTTTTCTTTTTGCTCTTTTATCTCTTCTTCTTTTACATGTAAAGCATCAAAAGCTTGTTTATACTCTTTTCTCTTTAACTCAACTTCTGCTTCAAGCTTCTTTTTTTCGGCAATATGCTCATTTTTGTATTTGCTTTCAAGCTGATGATACAAAACTTCATTGACATCTATTTCAGTTCCACAATTTGGGCATTTTATGGTTGTTTGGTTAGACATGAATTATCCCTTTCATTTCGACCAACCAACTTTCAATTTCTTTGTCTACGTCAGCTTCACAATATTGTTCATAACTCATAAGTGGTATTGCACATTCGTTCAGCCTTTGCTTTACTTTG
>JAJOKG010000003.1 GCA_021206415.1 Sulfurospirillum sp.
CAAAATTACAGCTCTTACAGCCATTATTCAAATGAACTTTTTAGAGTTAGGAACACTCTACCTTTATTTGCTTCCTCGAACCCTTGTTTATACACTGCCTATAACATTTTTTATTGCGCTTTCTATTACCTTGTTTAACCTCTCCAAAGAGAATGAAACCATTGTGCTTTTTACACTAGGATACAATCCTCAAAAAATTGCACGTCTTTTTTTAGCCCTTTCAACAGCACTATCACTGCTTTTAATGATTAATATTTTTATTTTAATTCCTATCTCAAAAGAGCTCAATGATAATTTTATAGATTATAAAAAAGCAGAAGCAAAATTCAATAATTAAAGCGAGTGAATTTGGTCAAAAATTTTTACAATGGCTTGTTTATATAGAAAAAAGTGATGACCAAAAACATTACAGTGGTGTTACCTTGTATCAAACGCCTACCGCCAAAGAAGATGAGCGACTCATTTTAGCCAGTCATGCGCTGATTGAAAATACAGAAGGAAAACTGAGACTGAATCTTGAAAAGGGCAAGGTTTTTGAATTTAAAAAAGAAGAAATTGCACAAGTTGATTTTGAACGCATGCACATCAATTCTCAACCCAAAGCAGGTATTGGCAAGATACAAAGTATTAAAGAGTATTGGAATGGTGTTTTTACCAATCATAAACGAGCATACGATCTTTCATTTTTTCTCCTTATAGCACTTTTCCCTATTGCCTCAACACTGATAGCCATTAGTATAGGTATTGTCACGTACCGTTACAATAAAGGTGGAATTTATATTGTTATATTTGCAACGATTTTTGTCTATTTTGCACTGGCTACTCTTTTTTCATCTTGGCATCCACAAAGTGCACCCCTTGTTGTTTTTATGCTTACATTTCTATTGGCATACCGTATTTACCAAAAACGCATTAAAGCGATATTTTAAAGTTAATTATCATGCGTGTTAAAATAGTTTTACGTTACGATGGCAGTTATTTTTATGGTTTTCAGCAACAAAAAAATGAAAAAAATAGTTTTCAAACCGTTGCAGGAATTTTTGAATCAACGCTCAATCATTTACACATTACGAGCCAAATCGTTGGCAGTGGAAGAACCGATAGAGGTGTACATGCCCTTGCACAAGTCATTCATATTGATTTACCCCCTTTATGGCAAACACAAATAGACAAACTTTACTATCTTCTCAATCGCGCGTTAATGCCTCATATCTCTATTCAAGATATCACACCGGTTTCTCAAACATTTCATGCGCGTTTTAGCGCTCAAAAAAGGCTCTATCGTTATGTTCTTTATGATGGAATATATCAGCCATTTTATGCCAATTATGCTTTACATGTAAAAACACTCGATGTCCAAAAACTACACCTTTTAGCACAACACTTTAAAGGCTTTCATAACTTTGAGTTTTTTAAAAACAAGGAGGAGGAACAACCAAAGATGAACGCACTATTTTTAGTGCAGGTGCTTATCGCCATAAGGGAATGATTATTCTCTATTTTCAAGGCGATGCTTTTTTACGCTCACAAATACGTATGATGTGTGATTTCTTACTTAAAGTTTGTTATAACGAACTCAGCCTTGAAGATTTGATCGCACAAAGAGAGAGGCAAAAAAGAGTTTCAACAACCCTCCTTCCACCTTGTGGGCTCTATCTTTCACGTATTTTCTATTAAGGCACCATTTTTTGTTTAAACTTGATAATACGTTCATAAGAAAGTTCAATGCGTTTTTGACTTAACTCTCCTTTACGAATGCCTTCTAAAATAATACGTTGTACCGTAAAAGGCATACTTGCTTCATCTCCAAAGTAATTTGGGAAAACAAAAACATCAACCCCTGCGTTAATCGAACGAATAATGCGTTGCTTAAAATCTATTTTGCTTGAAATAGAATTGGTTCGCAAATGATTGGCAAAAACAATACCTTCAAAATGCATTCTTTCACGTAATAATTGCTCAATGACTTGGGAAGAAAAAAGTATTGGATTTTTTTCATCTAAGGCTTCACACATGGCATGAGAAATCAATACAGCATCCATCTTTCCAAAGGCAATTAAGTCATAGTAAGGTTTTAATTGTTCAAAACGCCATGAAGAGAGTGTCGCTTCTGTAGAAAAATCATTCCATATATTTTCACCAGCACTAGGAAAATATTTCACCACAGGCACAATACCTTTCATTTTAAGCGCGTTGATAAACATCAGCGCATACGTTGTTACCACTTCTTCTAGTAAAGAGTATGTCTGTGTTGCTTTTTTTTTGACCTTGCAAATCCAATGTTGGCGCAAAATTAAGATTAATTCCCGCATCAGCTAATTCTTGTGCGTGCTTTGAATACAAAGATTCAGCCTCTAATACATCATTTTTCTCAACCATATCCCTAGCAGAAGGGATAGAGCTCAAGCCATGAATGGATTTACTACCATCAAATTCTAATGCAACAAAAAGTGGCTTTTGGGGTGTTTGTGCTTTTAAATAGTCTGTAAGTTTTTTTAAGCTGCGAAATAGTTTGAATGTTCTTTTGACTCAAAATCACTCCGCCAATTTTTTGACGTCTAATATCTTTGGCAATTTGCTCTACCCATTTATCGCCCTCTTTTTCTCCATCAAAACCAATCACAATCATTTGTGCAATCATCTCTTCTAAAGAAGGAGCTTTTGCATAAGAACAACTAAAAAGAAGAAACCAAAAAAGAAAAAATTTAATCATCATCAATCCGCTAAAAGGTCTTTCACACTTTCTAATGGTTCTTTACCTTTTAAAATAAGAGCAATTTCATGTGCAATAGGAACATAAATAGTATGCTTTAAAGAGAGTTCACAAATCGCTTCAGAAGTAAAAACCCCTTCTGCCACTTCTCCTAGCATCCTTAAAATATCATCTAATTTTTTACCATCTGCCAAGGAAAGGCCTACACGATAATTACGTGAAAGCGTACTCGAAGCTGTTAAAAAAAAGATCTCCTGCACCACTAAGTCCTAAAAAATGTCTCATCTTGTGCACCAAAATATTTTCCAAATCGATGCATTTCCACGAGTCCTCTAGCAATTAAACTCGCTCTTGCATTATTGCCAAGTTTGAGTCCATCACAAATACCACTGGCTATCGCTAAAACATTTTTATAGGCACCACATACCTCTGCGCCAATAACATCCTTAGATGTATATGTTTTCATAAAGGAGGGGAAAAAGGAGGCAAATTCTTTGGAAAGTGTTTCATTGCTTGAATTAATCACAACCGCCGTTGGTAATCCTTGCATCACTTCACTGGCAAAGGATGGTCCTGATAAAAAGCTAAGACTTTGAGTAGGAACATAATGCGCAAAAATCTCATTTAAAAATGCGCCACTGCCCTGTTCAATTCCTTTAGCCGCAACCAAAATCTTCTGTCCATGAAACGTAAAATGTGCCTCAAGCCAACCACGTACCACTTGCGCAGGAAGTGCAAAAATAAGATACTCACACTTTAGCGCTTCTTCAACACTTACAAAATTTTCAATGGCTTTTTGCTGACGTGAAGTAATCTTACATGTAACATTACGTGAAATAGCAAAGTGAAGAGCCTGACCCCATTTTCCAGCACCAATAACCGCTATACTCACGTCAACCACCTTAGACATCAAGTCTGGATTTTAAAAGTTCATTCACTTTTGCAGGATTAGCCGTTCCCTTGCTCTCTTTCATCGTTTGACCTACAAAGAAACCAAAAAGTTTATCTTTTCCACTTCGATACTCTGCTACTTTATCAGCATTAGCGGCAATAATTTCATCAATAATGGCTAAAATAGCCCCATCATCACTGACTTGTTTAAGGCCTAGTTTTTCAATGGCTTCATCAACACTAATAACATTTTCCATTAAATAATCAAGTACTTCTTTGGCAGCTTTTCCACTAATCGTTCCATCTTCAATGCGTTTAACTAACTGAGCAAGTTTTACGGCATTAACAGGTGAAGAATCAAGTGTTAGCCCATGGTTTAAACGAGCTTGTAATTCAACTGTTAACCACGTCACTGAACTTTTTGCACCCGCACCCTCACGAATCATGCTTTCATAAAAATGTGCCATTTCAACGTTAGAGGTAATCACATTAGCATCGTATTCTTTAATACCATACTCACTTAAAAATCGATCACGTTTTTGATCAGGAAGTTCTGGAATTTGGATACACTCAGCCATCATATCATCAGGAATTAATACAGGCAATAAGTCAGGATCAGGAAAATATCGATACTCAGCGCTATCTTCTTTACCTCTCATACTTCTCGTTTCATTTTTTTCAGTATCGTAAAGTCTGGTTTCTTGAACCACTTCTCTTTCATAAACACCATCTTCCCATGCTTCAATTTGACGTTCAACCTCATACTCAATAGCTTTTTGAATAAATTTAAATGAGTTTAAGTTTTTAATCTCAGCTCTGGTATAAAGCTTTGTATCACCCTTAGGACGAATAGAGACGTTGGCATCACAGCGAAAACTTCCTTCTTGCATATTGGCATCGCTAATATCCAAATAACGCAAAATAGCATGAAGCTTTTTAAGGTATAAAACGGCTTCTTCACTACTTCGCATATCAGGCTCACTCACAATTTCAAGAAGCGGTGTTCCTGCACGGTTTAAATCCACATGAGAGACACTCCCATGGTGAATGTTTTTACCCGCATCTTCTTCAAGATGGGCTCTGGTCACACCAATACGTTTTTTACTGCCATCTTCAAAATCAATCACAATTTCGCCATTTTCAACAATAGGTATCTCAAATTGGCTAATCTGATACCCTTTGGGAAGATCAGGATAGAAGTAGTTTTTGCGGTTAAAAATAGACGTTTGGTTGATTGTAGCATTAATGGCTGTACCTAACGCAATCGCTTTTTTAACTGCCTCTTTATTTAAAACAGGTAACGCTCCGGGAAGGCCTAAACAGACTTCACACACATTGGTGTTGGGTTCATCTCCAAAACTGGTTGGACAACTGCAAAAAATTTTAGTTTTTGTATTTAACTGAGCATGAACTTCAAGTCCAATCACAACTTCAAATTGCATAAATAGCCTTTAGAATTAATCTATAAAAAAGCGAATTGAGGCAAAACCATACACACCAACGCCCTCACAAGCCTTCACTTGCTCCTCGTTGATAATGCCACCAAGCGCAAAACATTTGACTCTGATTTTATCATTTATTTCTTTCAACTTCTCTAAACCTAGCGGTTTTCCTTTGTTTGGCGTTGCAAAAATTGGGCTAAATGTCACAGCATCCACACCTTGTTTTTCTGCTTCTTCTATCTCGTGTAAGCTATGCGTACTAGCAATAACTTCAAGTCCCAAAGCTTTAGCAGTTGCGATCTTAGAAAGGGCATGAGAGGGTAAATGCACACCATCACACCCTAGCTCATGGGCTAAATTAAAATCCGTATGCAAATAGAGTTTTGTCTGAACATCTTGAATGCCCGCGTCTAAGAGAGCGTGAGCGAGTGTTGCATAATCAAGCGTATGTTTATCACGTAAACAGATGTAATTGGGCTGATATTTTTCTTTTACATGTAAAAGCTTTTGAACAAGGGTGTATGGATGTGAAGTGTAAAAAGAGGGATCAGTAATCAGATAGCTTTTGATCATTGCTTAACAGTTTTTTCTAAAAGATGTGTTTGCTTTTTGAGCTCGGCTATTTTTATCCAGTTGTAGTTCTGCCATCTCAAAGACAGTTAAAAAAAGAAAAAAACCAACTAAAAAAACAAAAAAAGAGCTAATAAAAAAGGCTGTAAAAAAAAAC
>JAJOKG010000175.1:0-26007 GCA_021206415.1 Sulfurospirillum sp.
AAAAAAGGTTTTTGTTTATACAAAGTAGGCTGTAAAGGTCCTTACACATTTAATAACTGTTCACGTGAAAGATTTAATCAGCATACATCATGGCCAGTTCAAGCAGGACACGGCTGTATTGGCTGTTCTGAGCCAGGGTTCTGGGACAATATGGGACCATTTGAAGAGCCATTAGGTGATAGACTCTACCACACTGTTTATGGTGAGGGTGCAGATAAAACGGCTGATAAAGTAGGTGTTGCACTCTTAACGGCGACAGCAGTAGGTATTGCGGCTCACGCAGCAATTGCTGCGGTTAAGGGCAGTGGAAAAAGTGAAGAATAAGAGAAGGATAAATAAATGAGCAAAAGAATCGTAGTCGATCCAATTACCAGAATTGAAGGGCACTTAAGAGTTGAAGTCATTGTTGATGATAACAATGTAGTCACGGAAGCGTATGCTTCTTCTACGTTATGGAGAGGTATTGAAACTATCCTTAAAGGCAGAGATCCAAGAGATGCAGGTTTTATGCTTCAAAGAATTTGTGGCGTTTGTACTTATTCTCACTATAAAGCAGGAATTATGGCTGTTGAAAATGCGCTAGGTATTGAGCCTCCACTTAATGCAAAATTGACACGTACACTTATGAGCTGTGCTCTTTTCTTGCATGATCATGTGGTACATTTTTATCACCTTCATGGGCTTGATTGGGTGGATGTTGTCTCTGCCCTTAAAGCTGATCCACACAAAGCAGCAGCTGAGGCATTCAAATACACCGATGCGCCTATTGCATGTGGTGCTGACGATTTAGTTGCAACACAAAAAAGAGTAGCAGAGTTTGTAAAAAAAGGAAATCTTGGACCATTCGCAAATGCGTATTGGGGACACCCAACCTATAAATTGACACCTGAGCAAAACTTGATTGCGGTTTCTCACTACTTAAAAGCACTTGAAATGCAACGTGTCGCAGCTCAAATGATGGCTATTTTTGGTGCGAAACAACCACATCCTCAAAGTTTGACGGTGGGTGGTGTGACATGTATTATGGATCTTCAAACACCTTCACGTTTGGGTGAATACATGACAAAATTCAAAGAGATGGCAGAGTTTGTAAATCGTGCATATTATGCAGACGTTGTGATGGCTGGACTTGCGTATGCCAAAGAACCAAGTGTCACAGGTGGTCTTGGCGTTCCAAATCTTTGGACACATCAAGAGTTCCAAATTAGTGCCAATGAGCATCTCTTTAACAGTGGTTTAATGATGGGCGCAGATGTCATTGCCCTTGTGAGCGGTAAACCATTTAAAGTTCAGCAAATTGATGAGAGTAAGATTACTGAAGAAGCAACCCATGCATGGTACAAAGACAATGCTGCATATCATCCATATGAGGGTCGTCAAGAGCCAAACTATACAGGTCTTAAAGATGCTCAAACCATTAATGACAAAGGTGTTTTAGCGCCTACAAAAGTGGTGGATGAAAAAGGAAAATATACATGGGTCAAAGCACCACGTTATAATGGATTACCACTTCAAGTTGGCCCATTAGCAAATATCGTTGTTAACTACGCGATGGGTAATAAACGTGTTAAAACAGTTGTGGATAAATTCTTAAAAGACACAGGTCTCCCAATTGCTGCTGTTGCTTCAACACTAGGCCGTACCGCATGCCGTATGTTGGAAACAAAAGTTGTAGCAGATTACGGTTTGGAAGCATTTAATTCGTTAATTCAAAACCTAAAAGTGGATGATGCGACATGTGCAAGTTATAAAATTGATAAGAATAAAGAGTATAAAGGTCGCTATATTGGACATGTACCACGTGGTACACTCAGCCATTGGGTAAAAATCAAAAATGGTGTGATTGAAAATTACCAAGCGGTTGTTCCTACAACATGGAATGCCAGTCCAAAAGATGCTAAAGGCGTGAGAGGTTCATATGAAGAATCATTAATTGGTCTTAAAATTGCAGATCTTTCTCAACCTCTTGAAATTGTAAGACTGGTTCACTCTTATGACCCATGTTTAGCATGTGCAGTACATGTTATGGATACAAAAGGGAATGAAATGAGCAGTTATAAGGTGAATGTTAACGGCGGGTCTTGTTCTTGCTAAACGCCAAAGAGGAGTCTAATATGAAAAGAAATATGGAATTTGAATTCTCGGCTGGCCTTCGTTGGACGCACTGGCTAAGAGCAGTTGCAATGGTTGTATTGACTGTTACAGGTTTTTATATTACCTATGGTTTTATTACACCCGAAGCTTCAGATGAGCCAATTTTATTCTTAAATGCAAAGTTTAGAATGTGGCATGAAATTTTTGGTTTTTTATTGATTGCAATTACAATCTTTAAAACTTACCTCTTCTTTTTTGACCGAATTAGTTCAAAAGAGAGAATTTCACTTCTTGATTGTTTAAGTCCAACGATATGGATTAAACAAATCAAGTATTACCTTTTTATGGGCGAACATCCTCATATGAGAGGTGTGTATAATCCATTACAATTTGCTGCGTATGTAGGATTGTATGTGATGATTTTTGTCTTGTGTTTAACAGGACTTATTTTGTATGTACATTGTTATCAAGGTGGAGGTATTGGTCTTTTCTTATATGACTATATGCGTCCACTTGAAGCGATGATGGGCGGTTTGGCGATGGTAAGACAGATTCACCATATTTTTATGTGGGGAATTTTAATCTTTTTACCAATTCATATGTACTTAGCAATGTTTAACTCTATTATGGGTAAAGAAGGTGCAATGGATTCTATTATTAGTGGTTATAAGTTTCTTAAAAACGACCATAAGCACTAAGAGAGCCTTGAATTGAAAATATTGGTTTTAGGCATTGGCAATGTGATGTTCTCCGACGAGGGTGTCGGAGTTCATCTTTGCCGCCTTGTTGAACAAAAGTATGCGTTTTCTTCAGATGAACATACCCTTACCTTTATTGATGGTGGTACGCTTGCTGAGAGATTAATTCCCATTATTGCTGAATATGACTACCTTATTGTTCTTGATTGTGTTGATGCACGCGATGGAAAAATAGGAGATGTTTACTTCTTTGATTTTGAAAATGTTCCAAGTTCTATTACATGGCAAGGCAGTGTACATGAGGTTGAGATGCTTCAAACACTTTCCATGATGGATCTTGTAGGAGACCGTCCTCCCACAAAAATTGTAGGTATAATTCCCCAAGTTATTGATGATACAACGCTTAAAATGACGCCAGCTGTTTTAAAAGGCAGTGAAATTATGGAGGCAACATTACTTAAGCATTTAAGTGAATTGGGATTTTCGTATCAGCAAGTAAAAGAGATTGACATTCAAAGTGTCGCTGATGTATCTTGTTTGGAGGAGCGATGATTTTAGCCTTTAATTTTAATTATGTTTCAAAAAATGGTGTTTTAGAGAGTTTGCTTAAAGAAATTGCCGTTGATTTTGATATAACGCATAAAATTCTTCGTAAAGATTCTATTGTGACCCTTTATGTTGATGCAGATGAGAGTCGTTTAGGTGCTTTTGCAGATTATCTCTCAGCATCTACTTCCTTTATCCATTTTTTTTTAAATCTTCAAGTGTAGAAGTGGTTGAAGATTTTCCTTTGGATGAAGAAGTATTGCCCATTATGGTCGCACCTATTATTTTTTACACCTAAGCAGTTAGCTTTGGTTGATAATTCAGATTCAAAAACGTATCTTTTTCCTTTTACCCAGCCCCTTGAAAACAGTTCTACATCTCTTTTTGAAAATGATCAAGAGCTTTTACATGTAAAGAATACTTTAGAGTATAAAAATATGTATGAACGCGTAGCTACCTTGATCGCAGAAGGTGAAACGATTACGATTCAAACACGTAATAGTTCTTATAGTATTGGAAAAATAGAAAATACTCAACACATTGATGACTTTGAAGTCATTGCCACGGATTTAAGCGTGGTTGAGCGAATGGTAGTGTGTCAAGAGAATGAGATGAAAGCATTGGCTTCATTAGAGCGTCCTGCGATTCGTTTTAAAGTAAATGCTTTGTATGAGCAAAAAGGTATTTTAGAGCAAAAGCGAGTTTTTATGCGCTTGTTTGATGATTTATTGTTGTATCAACTTTGTAAAAACTTTTGAAAAGGTGTTTTCTTTCTTTTTAGAACAGTTACACCTACATGTAAACCAAGTATGGTGTTATTGCAGAGAGTGTTGAAGGCAACAGTGAACCTTTGCGTGTCAGTGTTCTTGAAAATGGAACTATTTTGCTTTTGAATGGTACCCATTACGCATCAAAAGAACTCAAAGAGAGTTTAAAAAAATTTGATGAATCTTCGCATGCTTCTTTTGCTTCTTTACTGCAAGAACATCAGCTTTTTGATGCTGAATCGAGTTGTTTTTATTTGAGTAAAATGCATGATGATCGTATTATGCACTATTCTAAAGAGCATGGAATGTTAAATCTAGTAAGCTTTTCTGTGCCTGTTTCATTTGTGGAATTGTTTGCACAGATTGAGCGAAGTGGCGAAAGTGCTAGACGTTTAGTCCAAAATTATAAAGAGCAGTTTGCTCATATTTATACCCGTGCAATCAATACATCAATTCCTCAAGATGCCCCTCAAAATATTTATACTTTATGGGGAATTGTTTCTGTGGTTTTAGGTTTGAGTGAGACATTTGAAAATGCTACAGAACAATTGATTGAAAATGCAGAAGATTACGGTGGAGAAAAAGGCCCTCGTATTGATTATTATCTTGAAAAAGAGGATGCGCTAAGTGCTGATTTTGATTATGTCAGATTTGTACGTAGTGGTATGAGTTATAAACTTGCAGGTACGGATGATAATACACTTAGTTTTGGTTATATCGAAAGTTTAGCTTACTTTATTACCGATACGGCTGATGCACATCGTGAGAATTTATCTGCAAAAAACATTGCATTAGGAGGCGCTTTGTTTGGGTATAGGCGCTTAAGTGAAATGGTTTGTAAAAATCTAAAACCCAATCATACAATTTGTTTTAATCGGGAATTGCCCATTGATCAGTAACATGCGTTTGCTTTATTGTATTGAAGGTATGGTACAAGGGGTTGGTTTTCGCCCTTTTGTCTATACCTTAGCCCTGCGTCATACCTTAAGTGGTTTTGTTTTAAATAATGAAAAAGGTGTGAACATTGAGGTTGAAGGTTCTAAAGAGAGCTTAGAAGCATTTGAATTGGCTTTGTTTAGAGAACTTCCTCCATTAGCTCGTATTGATTTTTTCTCCAAAGAAGCACTTACATGTAAAAATGATGAGCGCTTTGAAATTCACCACAGTGAGGAAGGGAAGAATAAATCTTCTCTGGTTTTGCCGGATATGTCTTTATGTAATGATTGTTTAAAAGAACTGCATGACCCCCATAATCGACGGTATCACTATTTTTTTATCAATTGTACCAACTGTGGTCCTCGCTACTCTATTATTAAAACGGTTCCTTACGATAGACCCAATACTTCTATGGCTCCTTTTGTAATGTGTGACGCATGTGAGAGTGAATATACTAATCCTCTTGATAGACGTTACCATGCACAACCCATTAGTTGTTCAACATGTGGGCCTACACTTTTTTTGCGCTCTATTTCAGGGAAGGTTATTGCAAGTGATGAGCAAGCCTTGCAACATTTGGCTGCATTAATTCGTTCGGGAAACATTGTTGCAATGAAAGGTATGGGTGGCTTTCACTTAATATGCGATGCAAGCAATGCCGATGTGGTAGAACGTTTACGAGCGCGAAAAAAGAGACCTTCAAAGCCCTTTGCCGTTATGTTTAAAAATGAAGAGGCCATCAACGAAGTGTGTGAACTTACGCATCATGAGGCAGAGGGTATTTGTTCTCTTTTGCGTCCTATTGTTTTGGTGAAACAGAACAAGAAGAACGGACTTATTGCACCCAATGTGGCTCCAAAACTTGATAGGTTAGGGGTTTTTTTGCCTTACACACCTTTACATGTTATTTTGTTTGAGTACCTCAAAAAACCTATTGTGGCAACCAGTGCGAATCTCTCAGGTGAGCCTATTATCTATGAAGCAAAAACTCTGGTGAATAAACTGAGTCATGTTGTGGAGTATTATTTAGATTACAACCGTGAGATTATTAACTCGAGTGATGATAGTGTGCTTCAGTATGTGGGAAATAAACGCATTGTGATGCGTTCATCACGGGGTATGGCACCGCAAAGTTTTCGTCTTAAGAGTACAGATGAGCGAAACATTCTGTGCGTGGGCGCACACCAAAAAAATGCTATTGCCATTTATTTGAACCATCAAATGATTATCAGTCCTTATATTGGTGATTTAGATACGATAGCCTCATGTGAGCTTTTTGAAGCAATGCTAGAGCGTTTTAAATACTTCTATGATTTTGAACCAGAGTTAATTGTCGCGGATATGCATCCCAATTATTTTTCGGCACAGTGGGCAAAAAAGCAGAATATTCCTTGCATTTTTGTGCAACATCATTACGCGCATATTCTCTCTGTTATGTGTGAACATGCATTAGATGAAACGGTATTGGGTATTGCATGGGATGGGACGGGTTATGGAGAAGATGGGACGATTTGGGGGGGCGAGTTTTTACTGTGTGATACAAAGACGTATGAACGAGTGGCCTATTTTGAACCCTTTTTACTCTTAGGTGGTGATGCAAGTATTAAAGATACCAAACGTATTTTAGCGTCACTGTTATGGGATGTTTTAGGGGATGAAGCTGATGGCTTTTTGCATCATTATTTTGATGCGCCATCGCTTAAAAGACTCAAACAGGTCTATAGCAAAAAAATTAATGCCCCACTATGCTCTTCTGTGGGTAGACTTTTTGATGCAGTAGCCGTTTTATGTGGTATGCATGAGCGTATCAGTTACGATGGCGAGAGTGGTTTACTGCTGGAGAGATTGTATGATGATCGCATTCAAGAACACTATACGGTTTATTTTGAAGATAAAAAAATTCTCTATAAGCCAATGTTCCTCCAAATGTTAGAGGATAAAGAGCCTTCGGTAATTGCTTCAAAATTTCTCAATACTTTGGTTTATATCTTCTTTGAAGTCGCTTCAAAGTATCCTCAGAAAAAAGTTATAGCAGGTGGTGTGTTTCAAAACCGCACATTATTAGAGCAACTGATGAATAAAAGTAACGAAACACTCTATTTTCCGCATCAGGTTGCTATTAATGATGGAGGAATTTGTGCTGGACAACTCTACAAAGTGTTACAAAAAAGTACACATTAGTTAGAATTAAAATATTAATCTTTTTTTCTTTCACATTTTAAAGAATAGTAAGACTAGAATAAACAGAAATGATAAGGATAAAATAATGGATAAAATTATTCGCTTCAGCGTCTCTTTACCTGAAAAAATTGTTAGAAGAACTAGATAAAAAAAGTAGATGCACAAGGCTATGCCTCACGTAGTGAATTTACACGAGATTTGATTCGTGAAAAGATTGTTAAAGACGATTGGCAAGATGATAATAGCGATGTGATTGGTGTTTTAACAATGATTTATACGCATCATCAAAATGAATTGGTTCAAAAAATCTTAGAGATTCAACACGATGCAAAAATTCATATTATGTGCAATACACACGTGCATGTCAGTCATGAAAACTGTTTAGAAACCATTATGGTTACAGGTAAAGTGCCTGATGTTAAAGATTTTGCTCAAAAAATAGGTGGCCTTAAAGGTGTGAAATTTTGTAAATTAGTAGAAGCATCTATCCCTGCGTCATAATCTTTACATGTAAAGATTTTTTTGCCACAACGCTTCTAAAATGGAGCGTTGTGCTTCTGGTGTGTAATTAAATTTAAACTCGGCTTCTTTAAGATAGTAGATAAATTTTTCTCTTTTTATTCCTTTAAAATGTTCCATCCACGTTTCTAAAAAAATCCAAAAACGATTGATGGGTGTATCAAAACTTTCATAATGGGCAACTTTATGCTGATGTAAAAAACGAGCGTACGTTTCTTTTTCTATGGCATCTTCTTCAAGGTCTCGCACGTGTGCAAATTGGTCTGGAAGTAGTAGTGTGTAGACATGGGTGTCATAAAGTATGGCTAAAATACCAATAGCATCGAAAAGATACTTTGCTTTTTTCTTTTTACATGTAGGAAGAAAATAGTATTCATCGTACTGTGAAAATGTTTGAGCGTGTTGGGTATAGAGTGACTCTAAATATTCTATGAGCAACAAACGTAGCGTGTGATATATTTTAGAAACTGTCAAATAGTTTAAACTCAAATGCATCGCACATTCGTGTGCACTTTTATCGGCAAGAAAACATTTCAGTACTTCTATTTTTTTGGCATATTTAATGTGGCTAAATGTTCGTTTGCACATAGCACAACGAGACTGCGATGAAGAGACTTCATAGAGTTTTGTATGTCCACAAAAAATACATGCATTGTTTTTTATCTTCATATAAGCATTTTTCCTAAAAATAACTAAGAAACTTCTTTTTTTAGCTCGCATTTAAAGAGTTATTCTATAATAAAGAAAAAAATCAAGGACTTAAACATGTGTAAAGATTGCGGTTGTTCAATCACTCCTACTCAATGGTCTGCGCATACGCACGAACATTCTCACGATGGTCATACGCATAGCCATTCGCACGATCATGACGATCATACGCATCACGAGCATCCACATGCGCATGATCACGATCACCATGAACACAAACATCACGATGAGATTCATGCTAACCCTCAACTAAATGATAAAAAAACCATTGCGGTGATTACTAAGATTTTAGATGCGAATGATACACAAGCAGCACACAATAGAAAGCATTTTGAAGAGCATGGTGTTTTGGCAATCAATCTTATGAGTAGCCCAGGCAGTGGAAAAACAACACTTCTTGAGGCAACGATTGAGACAAACCAAATTAAACTCGGTGTCATTGAAGGTGATCTTGAGACCAATCAAGATGCAGATCGTATTATTGCTAAAGGGGCTCCTGCGCATCAAATTTCCACAGGTCAAGCGTGTCATTTAGATGCATTTATGGTGCATGAAGGGCTTCATCATTTACCTATTGATGGGCTTGATGTTGTGTTTATCGAAAACGTAGGCAATTTGGTTTGTCCTGCCAGTTATGATGTTGGAAGCCACCTCAATGTTGTGTTGCTTTCTGTTCCAGAAGGTGATGATAAACCTGCTAAATATCCTGTCATGTTTCGAAGTGCGGATCTTTTTTTTAATTACAAAATGCGATTTGTTGCCACATTTTGATTTTAGTATTGAAAAAGCGATTCGTGAGGCACGCAAACTCAATCCAAAGGTGGATGTCATTGAAATTGACAGTAAGTCTGGCAAAGGGATTGATCAGTGGGTTAATTATTTAAAAATGAAAAAAGCATTGAGGTAATTATGTGTTTATCGATACCTTCCAAAGTCGTTGAAATCGACGAAAACAATTATGCCACCGTGGATACTATGGGTGTGAAACGTAAAGTGACACTTGATTTAATTGCTGAGCCTGTGAATGTAGGGGATTATGTGCTGATTCATGTAGGATTTGCGATGAATAAGATCAGTAAAGAAGAGGCAGAAGATAGCATTGCCGCATACAATGAAATAGCTGAAGCGATGCAAAAGGGTGAAATTAGTGAGGATGAAGGAAACAGTCATTATGCCTGAAGTGGATCTTATTGAGGGATTTCGTGATCCTGTCCATATGAAAGCTTTGGCGGCACTCATTAAAAAAGAGTGTCAATCTAAAATTAATATTATGGAAGTGTGTGGCGGACATACGCATACCATTATGAAATTTGGACTCTCTCAGATTTTACCAGAGCTGATTGAATTTGTCCATGGGCCGGGGTGTCCTGTGTGCATTATGCCTAAAGAACGGATTGATCATGCTATTGCACTGGCTTCGATGCCCAATACCATTTTAGCCACCCTTGGTGATATGATACGTGTTCCTGGAAGCAAGACATCACTGCAAAAACTTCGAGCAGAAGGTAAAGATATTCGCTCTTTGTATTCGCCTTTGGATGTCATTAAAATTGCACAAGAAAATCCTGATAAAAACGTGGTCTTTTTTGCCATAGGGTTTGAAACCACCACACCCATGAGTGCGGTTTTAATGCAACAAGCCATTGCGTTAAATCTTAAAAATATTTTCTTTCACATCAACCATGTCACCGTTCCTGAAGCAGTCGAAGCGATTATGAGTAGTGGAGATGCGCTGATTGATGCCTTTTTGGGACCATCGCATGTGAGTGTTATTACAGGGTATAAAATTTATGAGCCAATTGCAGAAAAATACCACACGCCCATAGTTGTTGCCGGCTTTGAGCCAACCGATGTGATGGAGTCTGTTTTACGCATTGTACGTCAAGTTAATGCGGGTAAAAGTGAAGTTGAAAATGAGTACGCTAGAGCGGTTTCACGTGAGGGCAATCTTAAAGCGCAAGCTTTAATCAATACCTATTTTGAAAAGCGAAGTCATTTTCGATGGCGTGGCATTGGGGATATTCCTCATAGCGCACTCAAACTCAAAGCCGAATATGCGGCGTTTGATGCTGAAATTATCTTTGATGACGTCCTTCCTAAAACAGAGTTGAACGACCATAAACTGTGTATTTGTGGTGATATCCTTAAAGGGCGTGCTAAACCTTTTGACTGTAAGGTTTTTGGCAAAGCCTGTACGCCAACCAACCCGATGGGCTCGTGTATGGTCTCAAGTGAGGGAGCCTGTTCGGCTTATTTTAAATATGGAAAACTCAATCTCAAAGGAGCAAGAGCGTGAGCAAAAAGATACTTCTCTCGCATGGCGGTGGCGGTGAAGAGACGCAAAACTTGATTAAAGAACTTTTTTTTAAACACTTTGAAAATGAGATTTTACTGCGTATGGAAGATGCGGCAAGCTTGATGATGGAGAGTACTCACATTGCATTTACCACCGATTCTTTTGTGGTAAGTCCTCTTTTTTTTTAACGGAGGAAACATTGGAAAACTTGCCATTGCAGGAACGGTAAATGATTTGTGTATGATGGGTGCTAAGCCAAAATACTTAACCTGTTCGTTTATGATTGAAGAGGGGTTTGAATACGCAAAGCTGGAAGAAATTGTTATTAGTATGCGTGATGAAATGGCAAAAAGTGGTGTAAAAATTGTAGCGGGTGATACCAAAGTGGTGCCTCGTGGTGGTGTTGATGGGCTTTTTATTAATACCACAGGTATTGGAGAAATTGTCTATAAAGGTATTTCTGCACATCATTTAGTAAACGATGATGTCATTATTGTTTCACATGAAGTGGGTAATCATGGGGCGTGTATCTTAGCGACACGAGAAGAGATAGAGCTTGAGAGTGAGCTTCAAACCGATTGTGCAAGTTTATGGAAACCTGTAGAAGCGCTCATTAACGCAGGTGTGACAATGCATGCGCTGCGTGATGCGACCCGTGGAGGACTAAGTGCGGTACTGAATGAATGGGCTGAGACATCAAAGGTGTGCATTGAAGTGGATGAGGCTAAAATCCCTGTGGCGCAAGAGGTCAAAGGAGTGTGTGAGCTTTTAGGCTTTGAGCCTTATGAGTTTGCCAATGAAGGTACGATGGTGATTGCTTTACCTAAAGAAGAGGCGCTTAGAGCGCTTGAAGTGCTTCAAAAATTTCCTGAAACAGCCCATGCTACCATTATTGGGAAAGTGACACAGGCTTTTACATGTAAAGTTATTTTGCACACACCATGGGGAAGTGAACGATTTTTGGAACCTCCTAAGGGTGAGTTACTTCCGAGGATTTGTTAATGCATGAATTTTCCATTGTAAATGCACTTTTAGAGATGTGTGAAAAAAATGCCAAAGAACATCACGCAACAAAAGTGACAAAAGTAGAGATAAAAATAGGAAAGCTCAGCGGCATTGAACCTCATTTACTTGAAACAGCATTTGATACGTTTAAAGAAGAGAGTATTTGTGATGGTGCGGAGTTTGTGATGCATCTTCAAGATGTTGTCATTCACTGTGAAGCATGTCAAAAAGAGGCGACATTAAGTACCAATGAATTTATTTTGTCCCTTTTGCAAAAGTACCGATTTAACCGTCATAGATGGTGAAGAGATGTTCTTGATGCATTTAGAAATGGAGTAATCAGCGCCTAAGAGAGTGTAATGTATAATCAGTTATCACCTTTTTGTATCGTTTGTTATGCAAAAAGGTTTATAAAACTGAAAGAGACCAAATGTTAGACGATTTAAGACGTGCGTGTGTTGAAGATTTACCAGATATTATTAAAATTTATAATGAAGCGATTAAAGACGGAATTTCAACTTCTGATACAAAGATGGTTAGTGTTGAGGAGAAACTAGCGTGGTTTAATGCTCACGATGAGGCACATCCTATTTTGGTGAAAGCTTATTGTGGACGTATTATTGCATGGATTAGTTTTCAGCCCTTTTATCAAAATGTTCCTGTGTATGCTCAGAGCTCTTTTATTAATATTTTTATTGATAAAAATTTTCAAGGTAAAAAATTAGGGCAACAATTTTTAAAAGAAGCAATTGAACAAGCGCAAGAAGGAACGATTAAGACCTTACTTGCTCTTATTTTTGCAGATAATCCAGCAAGTCTAAAATTATTTAAAAAATTAGGCTTTAAAGAGTGGGGGCATTTAAGTCATGTTGCCTGTGTGGATGGGATAGATAAAGATCTTCTCGTTTTAGGACTTCGGATACAAGAGTAGGGTATGGAAAAAAAGATATCAATTATTTTCGACATGGATGGAACGCTTATTGACTCAAGTGAGGCAATGACGCAGAGTGTTAATTATGTGAGAAATACCATAGGGCTTAGTACGCCTTTGAGTAAAGAGATGCTAGAGTACCATATTAATGAACTTGACCAACATTTACCTAAAATTTTTTATAATACAGAAACGTATGATCCGAGTCATCGTGCTTTGTTTAAAGAGCATTACATGCAAAATGCGCCTTCTATGATTCATTTATATCCTGATGTGCGTCAAATGTTGCATGTTTTAAGTCAAAGAGTGCATTTAGGAATTGCAACCAATGCCCATGATTGTTTTGCACACAATATGCTTCAAGCTTTAGATATTGAACACTATTTTTCAGGCATCGTTGGTGCTAATAATGTTGCTGAACCAAAGCCTAGCCCTTTGATGGTTTATCACTTAATGGAGACATTTGGGAGCACAGCTGAAAATACTATTTTAGTGGGTGATAGTATCAAAGATGAACGTGCGGCTTTTAATGCCGGTGTACATTTTATTTTTGCGAATTGGGGATATGGAAAGTCTCAAAACTCAAATCTACGTGCACACAACGTTCACGAACTTTTAGCGCTTCTCAATACATTTATTTAATCAATTCAAGTGGGGCTTCAAGTGTGCGTTTGATAATATTTACTGGTGTTTTTAGGGTGTCTAGGATGAGATGAGTCTCAATACTAGGCTCACTCAGTGTTCCTTTAACATCAACATTGGTAGCGATACGTTTATCTTCTCCTAAAATAACTCCACCCACCAAAGGAATCATATCAATAGCAGCGCTAAATGTTTTGAGTGTTTTTATTTGTAGTTTTAAATCAAGAGCATCGTTGTGAAGATTGACACTTCCTTTTCCTGTAATATCTGCACTTTTTCCTCTGAGTTGGATATCCTTAATGACAAAAGCATCATCAGTTTGTTCAAACTGAAGTATGCCATTTTCTACAAAATACCCTTCAGTACTAAAGCTAGGGTCTTTAAAAATCATTAAGGAAGGCAGCGTATTAATTGTTGCCATAAGGTTATTGAAAAATTTTAAATCCTTAATAAATGTATTTTTCATAGTAAATGACCCTTCTGTTCTCTTTTCATCTTTGCTATACAGGTGTAATTCAAAATTTCCTTCATGAAAATAATTGCGATTAAAGAGCGCATTGATCATTTCATCATTCATTAAAGGGCATTAATATTGAGTTTTTTTATTATCTTTTTTGGTATGAAAAAAGAGGCATCTTCTTTTTTTAGATTCTACGTGAACTTTTTTGTTTAACAGAGTAATCGTATAACGATCTGATAGAATTTTCTTACTACTATTCGCATCGATAATCGAAGAATTTTCTCCATAAATTGTTGTTTTAATAGGAATGTTTAAAGGCTTATCGCTTTGAGAAATCAAGAGGTTAAGATCTTTTACATGTAAAGAAATTTCATCATCTACATGGAGCGCTACTTTATAATCACTGGTATGAGCATCCAATGTTTTTGTGTTGGTTGAGAGATAAATTTCAAAATCATTCACGGGGGTTTCTTTGTCTAAAAGGGATGAATTGACATCGTGCAGGATAAGTTTTGAAGTAAATGTTTCAAAATCTTGGGTGACAACACTCACACTCCCTTTTTCAAGTCCATTCTCATACATCAAAGGAGAAATAGTTGCAATTTTTGAGAGGTCATTAAGAATGAATTGGTTGTTCTTAGGCTCAAAAATAATTGTCGTATTGAGTTCGGGCAGTTGCATGGTTGTGGTAGTGTTTTCAATGGCGAACAAAGCCTTTTGTCGTGGTAGCTTTTGGGCATTTAAGAGTTCTGTTTTTCCAAATTGAAGAAGCAAGGCATGTATATCAACAAAGCCATCAAAACGAGATTTTTGTGTGTCAAAGTCGCCTGTTGCATCAATATCAAAAAGGTTTTTATACTGTAAATTGGCACGCTTAAGTGTGACAAGGTAATTATGAAATGAGACTTCGCCTGAGCGTGTTTTCATGGGCGCACCACTCAGGTTAAAATGGCTTGGAGAGAGTTTAAATGTACCTGTTGCATTGATGTCAAAAGGAAGAAATTTGATATCGAGCTTCACATGAGCATCTGTTTTCCCAGAAGTTTGTGTAATCGGCACATCAATGTTAAATGCATGTAAAATTTTATGAATAGAAGCATCCAATTGTGTTAATGTCGTTAAATCAACGACAATTCCTGTGCCTTTTGTCAATAAATTATAAATAAAGACATCCGCTTTTTTAATCATTTTTTGTTCATAAAAAGGATCTATGACATCAAAGAGCAGGGTGTCTTCATGTAAGGTAATTCCTATGGCTTTTGCGTAAGCAGGAGGAACGCTAGGTTCAAAGCTAATAGTTGCTTCCTTAAGGCTTGCATGACCTCGCATTTGCATTGGAAAATAATCGAGCGTTTGAATATTAAATTGTCCTTCTAAAAAATCTAACACATACTCTTGTCCAACAATATTTTTATGTATCCAATCTTTTACAATAGGTTCTAATTCAACTTTTGGTGCTAAAAAATCCATAAAATCGCTGAGTTCTTTATTGGTAAAGGGTTCACTTTGAATGTGATAACGAAGCAAATCCTCATTCAGTTCTAGTACCGTGATACCTTTAAGGTTAAACGTTTCATAACTCCCTTCAAATGTGTAGGAATTTTGCTCAAAATCAAGGTGTGCCAATCCCTTTACATGTAAAGAAAAATCTTTGAGTTTAGCTTCGTGTATATCGAGGGTTAAGCTTGTTTTTGATTGGGGTGTTATTGTAAGATTAGCGTGTAAATGTTGACTTTCAAGCTCAAAGTGATTATCCGCATAATAGAGACTTATATGTTCATTGGCATAGATAAGATTTCTAATCTCGATTTTGCTAAAAAATTGATTGAGATAGGAGAAACTTTCAATAATTTTTGCACTCTCTTCTAAAGAGGTATCTGTCTGCGTTGTGGTGCTAACCTCAAGGGTTTGAATGCTTACAATTAATTTTTTATCTAGTTTAATATATAATTGATCAATTTTAATCTTCGGCAAAACGATAGAGTCGAAGGAAATGCCATAAATCAGGGTTCCCATTAATGCTACGAAAACAAGAATTATGAATAAAAACACTTTCCAAATACTTTTAATTGTATGCGATGTCGCTTTAATAATCATGATTACACTTCTCTTTCACTTAACCAAGCCTATGAGCTCAAGCTCCGTTGCTTTTGTGCCCCAAGGCTCAATAGGGCAAATTATAACATATATGGTTGAGAAAAATTTTGACCTTCACCCTGAAATAGATAAATACCTTCTTCGCTTAATTGGAAAGCCTCAAGCAGGGTGGGTCAATATTAATCAAGAGGTCTTAACACGAGGTGATTTTCTCCACAAACTTTGCTATTCAAAAGCTCCATTAAAAGTGATTACGTATATTCCAGGTGAAACCAAAGAGCTCTTTTTTGCACAGCTTGCCCTTAATTTTGATCTCTCTTATGACAAATTACATACAGAATATGCTGCTGCTACACCCTATGTTGATGGTTTTATTGTGCCAGAGACATATTATATTCCTGTGGGTATCAGTGAAAAAAATCTCATTCACTTTCTTTTAGCCCATGCAAGAAGCTATCATAGAACCGTTTTTGAAAAGATTTTTGGTGAATTTAATGAAGCAAAATGGCAAAAATTTATCATTATCGCTTCTGTAATTCAAAAAGAAGCGGCCAATGTGGAAGAGATGCCTTTAGTCTCTTCTGTCATTTACAATCGTTTGAAAAAAGATATGAAATTACAGATGGATGGTACGCTTAATTATGGAGAGTATTCTCACACAAAAGTAACACCTCAGCGTATTCGGGAAGACACTTCTTCTTATAACACTTATTTGCATAAAGGCTTACCTCAAAATCCAATTTGCAGTGTGAGTAAAGAGGCGATATTTGCGGCTATTTTTCCTAAAACAACCAATTACCTTTATTTTGTAAAAAACAAAAATGGAACGCATACCTTTTCCCAAAATTATGAAAAACATTTGGAAAATATTCGTAACGGTTTTTAATAAAGAAATGGGTAGGATTTTCAAATCTAATTTTTTAAAAGGCTAGTCTATGGCACAAACGATCAATACAATCATTTATACTCAGGTTGATGAAGCGCCCGCTTTAGCGACGTTCTCTCTTTTGCCTATTATTAAGGCATTTACAAAAAGCTCTTCCATTGCTATTGAAACACGAGATATCTCATTAGCGGGTCGTATTTTGGCTAATTTCCCTGATAACTTAAACAATGAGCAACGTGTTAATGATGATTTGACCTATTTGGGGACGCTTGCCAATACGCCTGAGGCAAATATTATTAAATTACCTAACGTGAGTGCCTCTTTGCCACAACTCAAAAATGCAATCAAAGAGTTACAAGATAAAGGGTACATGATTCCAGAGTATCCAGAAAATCCAACAACGCTTCAAGAAAAAGAGATACAAGCACGTTATGCTAAGGTGTTAGGTAGTGCGGTAAATCCTGTGCTTCGAGAAGGTAATTCAGACAGACGAGCTCCTTTATGTGTGAAAGAATATGTCCGTAAAAATCCTCATCGCATGGGTGCATGGAGCCATAATTCACATTCGCATGTTGCGTATATGCATGAGGGCGATTTTTATGGTAATGAAAAATCTATAACCGTACCTAACGCAACCACTATTCGTATAGAATTAGTGGGAAAAGATGGTTTAACAACCGTTTTAAAAGAAAAGTTAGCCTTATTAAAAGATGAAATTTTTGATGCAACCTTTATGAGTTCACAAAAATTGGTTCAATTTTTTGAAGCACAAATAGAAGAGGCGAAAGCACAAAATATCCTGCTCTCTTTACATTTAAAAGCAACCATGATGAAAGTGAGTGATCCCATTATGTTTGGGTATGCCGTTAAAACTTTTTTCAAAGATGTTTTTGAGAAATACGCAACAACCTTTCAATCATTAGGTGTCAATCCAAATAATGGTCTAGGTGATGTGTATGAGAAAATTTCAACTTTGCCATTAGCAGAAAAAAAAAGCGATTGAAGCAGATATAGAAGCATGTTATGCCAAACGACCATCATTAGCAATGGTCAATTCAGACAAAGGCATTACCAATTTACATGTACCCAGCGATGTCATTATTGATGCGTCAATGCCTGCATGTATTAGAGAATCAGGCAAAATGTGGGGTAAAGATGGGGCATTGCATGATACAAAAGCTTTGATTCCTGATCGTGCTTATGCACGCATTTATGAAGAGACCATGAATTTTTGTAAGAAAAATGGCGCCTTAGATCCTCGTACCATGGGTTCAGTTCCTAATGTAGGGTTAATGGCACAAAAAGCAGAAGAGTACGGCTCTCACGATAAAACATTTGAAATTCCTTATGATGGTGTGGTGAGGGTTGTTGAGATAAGCAGTGGTACAATTTTAATGGAACATACTGTTGAAAAAGGGGATATTTATCGTGGATGTCAAGCTAAAGATGCACCAATTCGTGATTGGGTTAAACTAGCGGTTAATCGTGCACGACTCAGTCAAACGCCTGCTATTTTTTGGTTAGATCCTAATCGTGCGCACGATGCCCAAATGATAAAAAAAAGTAGAAAAATATTTAAAAGAGCATGATTTAAGCGGGCTTGATATTCAAATGATGAGTCCAGAAAAGGCGATTAATCTATCGTTGGAACGTATTGTTAAAGGGCTGGATACGATTGCTGTGACGGGGAATGTTTTGCGGGATTATTTGACCGATTTGTTCCCTATTTTAGAAGTAGGAACAAGTGCAAAAATGCTCTCTATCGTTCCTTTGATGCATGGTGGAGGATTGTTTGAAACAGGTGCGGGTGGCTCTGCGCCTAAACATGTTCAGCAATTTGTACAAGAGAATCATTTGCGTTGGGATTCATTGGGCGAATTTATGGCACTTACAGCTTCTTTGGAACATCTCGGCAATGCTATGGAAAATAAAAAAGCTGCCATTTTAGCAAAAACACTTGATGTTGCAACAGGAAAATTGTTAGAGAACAAAAAATCTCCTTCTGCTAAAGTAGGAGAGTTAGATAACCGTGGAAGTCATTTTTATTTAGCAATGTATTGGGCAGAGGCATTATCTTTACAAAGTGAAGATAGCGCTTTAACTGCGCAGTTTAAACCTCTTTTTGAGCTATTAAAAACAAATGAACAGAAAATTGTAGAAGAGCTTACTCTCGTACAGGGTGCTCCTGTTGATATGGGTGGGTATTATAAACCAAATGTGGAAAAAACACGTAAAGCAATGCGTCCAAGTGCTACATTTAATGCAGCATTAGCAACGTTGAATGTTTAATTTTTTGTTTTACATGTAAAAAGGAGTTCTCTTTGGCTGAGGGAAAAAAAAGTCTCTATTATTGGTGCAGGAAATGTAGGTGCTACCGTTTGTTATTGGTTAGCTATGCGTAAGAGTTGCCGTGAGATTGTAATGATTGATGTGGTGGAAGGCGTGGCACAAGGTAAAGCCTTAGACATTTCACAGGCAACCAGTCCAGAGGGTAGCCATACGCAAATCAAAGCATCGAGCCATTATGATGCTATCGCAAAGAGTGATATTGTCGTGATTACGGCGGGAAGTCCCCGAAAACCTGGTATGAGTAGAGATGATTTATTGCTTATTAATGCCAATATCACACGAGAGATTATTGAGCAGGTCAAAGCTTATGCTCCAGAGGCTATCGTCATTACCGTTTCTAACCCTTTAGATGCGATTACGTATGTCGCTCAAAAAGTTGGAGGCTATCCTCGTAATCGTGTGATTGGCATGGCTGGTATTTTGGATAGTTCTCGCATGGAGACCTTTATTTCTGAAAAACTAGGGTTTGGTTATGGACAAGTGACCGCTAGCGTTATGGGTGGACATGGGGATGATATGGTACCTCTACCTCGTTACTCTTCTGTCAATGGTGTTGCTCTTCAAGATTTACTCTCTGCCTCTGAGATTACTGAAATTATTGAGAAAACCAGACACGGCGGTGCGCAAATTGTAAGCTGTATGGGAACATCGGCTTATTATGCGCCTGCCAATGCGACGGTGAAGATGATTGAAGCCATTTTAAGTGACTCCCATTCTATTTTCCCGTGTGCAACGCTTTTGGAGGGTGAATATGGTTACCACGATACGGTCAATGGCGTACCTGTAGTTTTAGGTAAAAATGGCATTGAAAAAATTGTAGAGTTACCTTTAAATGAAGATGAACACGCACAATTTGCTAAGAGCATTGCATCGGTGAATGCGCTCTTAGAGACATTACATGTAAACCATTTTTTTGGAGCTTAAGATAGCAAGAAAAAAAAGAGTTAGTTTTATAATTTACGAGATTGAGAGACAATGTTGACTATAAAGTTTAATCATTTATTTTGTTAAGGGTGTATGTTAATGAATATTCATGAGTATCAAGCCAAAGAGATTTTTAACCGCTACTATGTTTCCACACCGCGAGGATACGTAGCAAGTAGCGTTGAAGAGGCTGTTGCAAACGCACAAAAACTAGGTGGTTCTTTGTGGGTTGTCAAAGCGCAGATTCACGCTGGTGGACGCGGTTTGGGTGGGGGTGTTAAGCTCGCACGAAGTATTGAAGAGGTGAGAGAATACGCGCAAGCACTGCTTGGTAGTCACCTCATAACCCATCAAACAACAGCTGAGGGAACGCTGGTTCAAAAACTTTACATCGAAGAGGGTGTAGAAATTGCGGATGAGTTTTATTTAGGTATTGTCTTAGATAGAGCACAAGAAATGCCTGTTATTATGGCCTCTCGTGAAGGTGGTATGGAAATTGAGAAAATTGCCCATGAAACACCTGAGAAAATTATCAAAGTTACGATTGACCCTTTTATTGGGTTTCAACCTTATCATGGACGAGAGCTCGCGTTTGGTTTGAAGTTACCCAAAGAAGAGATGAGCCGTTTTAGTGCATTTGCTAAAGCGCTTTATGAAGCATATAGGGAAAATGATGCTTCTATGGTTGAAATCAACCCTTTAGTCAGAACGAAAAGTGGAGTGTTTGTTGCGCTTGATGGCAAAATGAGTTTTGATGATAATGCGCTTTTTCGTCATCCTGAGATTGTTGCTATGCGTGATTATAGTGAGGAAAATCCCATTGAAAGGGAAGCTTCTGAGTATGGACTGAGTTATGTAAAACTCAATGGCAATGTTGGCTGCATGGTCAATGGCGCAGGTCTTGCTATGGGTACCATGGATATTATTGATTATATGGGGGGAGAGCCTGCAAATTTTTTAGATGTGGGTGGTGGAGCGAATGCTTCGACGGTTGCTAAAGGATTTGAAATTATTTTAAAAGACCCCAATGTAAAATCTATTTTTGTCAATATCTTTGGTGGAATTGTACGGTGTGATCGCATTGCTAATGGTATTTTAGAAGCGACAAAAATGGTGAATGTGCATGTGCCTGTTATCGTTCGTTTGGATGGAACCAATGCAAAAGAAGCGGTTGAAATTTTAAAAAATGCCAATATTAAAAATATTATCAGTGCCACAAATTTGAGTGATGGCGCTCAAAAAGCAGTTGCCGCCGCAAAAGGAGCGTTAGTATGAGTATTTTAATTCATAAAGATACTAAGGTTCTGGTGCAAGGTTTCACGGGCAAAGAGGGTAGCTTTCACGCTGAGCAGTGTATGGCATATGGTACACAAATTGTAGGCGGTGTGACACCTGGTAAAGGTGGAAGTGTTCATTTAGGAAAACCCGTTTTAATACCATGAAAGAGGCGATTGCTAGCACAGGCGCAACGGTGAGCATGGTATTTGTTCCACCTGCTTTTGTTGCCGATGCGATTTTAGAAGCAGCCGATGCGGGAATTGAACTGGCCGTTATTATCACTGAGGGTGCTCCTGTTCGTGATATGCAACGCTCCAAAGCGTATGCGACGAAAAAAGGGATGAAAACTATTGGTCCTAATTGCCCTGGGATTATTACCGCAGAGGAGTGCAAAATAGGCATTATGCCCGGTGCTATTTTTAAAAAAGGCTCGATTGGACTCATTAGCAAATCAGGAACGTTAACCTATGAGGGAGCTAATCAAGTTTGCAAAGAGGGCTTTGGTATCTCAACAGCGATTGGCATTGGCGGAGATCCGATTATTGGACTTTCGTATAAAGAATTATTGGCAATGTTTGAAGAGGATAGCCAGACTGAGGCGATTGTGATGATTGGAGAGATTGGGGGAGACCTTGAAATCCAAGCGGCACAATTTATTAAGGAGCATATTTCAAAACCTATTGTAGCGTTTATTGCAGGACAGAGTGCACCAAAGGGAAAACGCATGGGACATGCAGGTGCCATTGTGAGTGGCAGTTCGTGTACGGCACAAGAGAAGATGTCGGCATTGGCTTTGGTGGGAGTTCACGTGGTTAAATCTCCCGCCCAGATTGGAAAAAAAGTAGCAGAGGTACTTAACAAATGAAAAAAAGTTATGAAGTCTTAAATATTAAATGCGGTGGATGTGCCGGTACAGTGAAATCAAAGCTCAAAGAGCGTTTTCCTGATATAGAAGTGAGTTTAGAGAGCGAGCCTAGAGTGGTGAGTGCAACGATCGAATCAGACGAAGATGAGCGCTATTTGCTAGAGACTTTAAAGTCATTGGGATATCCTTCCATCCATGAAGATTTAGGAAGTTTAGAGGGTGCGCTTTTAAAAGGAAAAAGTTTTGTATCGTGTGCGATTGGTAAAATGAGTCAGGATAAAGGAGAGTAAGTGATGAGCCTAATGACCGCTCCAACAAATACCCCTGTATGGGTGGATACATCACGGTGCAAAGCGTGTGATATTTGTGTGAGTTTATGTCCTGCGGGAGTTTTGGCGATGATTCAAGCGCCAAACTCTACGCAAGGTTCTATGATAGAAGTGGTCGTGCCTGAAGCCTGTATTGGCTGTCGGGATTGCGAATTACATTGTCCTGATTTTGCGATTTATGTTGCCGATAAGAGTGAGTTTAAATTTTCAAAACTCGCTGAAGCCTCTAAAGAGCGTGCAGAAGCAATTAAAAACAATCATTTTAGAAAACTCGGTGCATAAGGAAGCAAGATGGCAAGAGAAGTAATATCAAGCGGTAATGCACTGGTTGCAAAAGCAGCGGTTGAGTGTGGCTGTAAGTTTTTTGGTGGGTATCCCATCACGCCTTCAAGTGAAATCGCAGAAGATTTAAGTGTTTTACTCCCAAAATTTGGTGGAAAATTTATTCAGATGGAAGATGAAATCGCAGGGATTTGTGTAGCCCTAGGTGCATCAATGAGTGGTACCAAAGCGATGACAGCCTCTTCTGGTCCTGGAATTTCTCTTAAAGCAGAGCAAATTGGGTATGGATTTATTGCGGAGATTCCTTTGGTGATTGTAAACGTCATGCGTGGAGGTCCTTCGACTGGACTTCCGACCCGTGTTTCTCAGTCCGATATTGGGCAAGCAAAATACCCAACACACGGTGATTTTGCTTCTATCGCCCTTTGCCCGGGTAGTTTAGAAGAAGCGTACACTGAAACCATTCGTGCGTTTAATATTGCAGAAACCTATATGACGCCAGTGTTTGTTCTCTTAGATGAAACGCTAGGGCATATGCATGGAAAGGCGATTTTACCTGATTTGGATGTGGTTCAAAAAAGTGTCAAAAACCGTGCTGAATTTAGTGGTGATCCTAAAGCGTATAAACCTTACGCGGCAGCACCTTGTGAACCTGCCGTTCTTAATCCTTTCTTTAAAGGGTATCACTACCATGTTACAGGATTGCATCATAGTGATAATGGATTTCCAACCGAAGATGGCAGAATCTGTGAGTATAACATTGAGCGTTTGATGAATAAAATTAAAACCAAAAGTGATGATTTGGTGACGTATGAAGAGTTTATGTTAGACGATGCGGAGGTGTGTATTATCGCCTATGGTAGCATTAGTCGTGGTGCAAAAGAAGCGGTCATGAAGCTTCGAAATGAAGGCATTAAAGCGGGTCTTTTTAGACCGATTACCCTCTGGCCAAGTCCTGTGGCAAAATTACAAGAAATTGGCAAACGCTTCTCCAAAATCATGGTCACAGAGCTGAATATGGGTCAATACTTAGAAGAGATTCAACGGGTGATGAAACGTGATGATTTTGCCACACTGCATAAGGCAAACGGTCGTCCTATTGCACCACTTGAAATGGTGGCTAAAGTGAAGGAGATGATGTAATGGCATTTAATTACGATACCTATTTACGTGTGGATAAAATGCCAACTTTATGGTGTTGGGGTTGTGGTGATGGGGTTATTTTAAAAGCGGTCATTCGTGCCATTGATAAGATGGGATGGGATATGAACGATGTGTGTGTGGTTTCAGGTATTGGGTGTAGTGGACGTTTTAGCTCTTACATCGATTGTAACACGGTTCATACCACGCACGGTCGTGCCATTGCGTATGCGACGGGCATTAAACTTGCCAATCCAGACAAACATGTCATTGTCGTCACAGGTGATGGCGATGGTTTAGCCATTGGTGGTAATCACACCATTCATGGCTGTCGTAGAAATATTGACTTAAACCACATCTTAATTAACAATTTTATTTATGGATTAACCAATTCTCAAACCAGTCCTACCACACCGCAAGGTATGTGGACATCAACTGCGCACTATGGCAATGTTGACCCTAGTTTTGATGCAGCTAAATTAGCCGATGCGGCAGGAGCTACCTTTGTAGGTCGTGAATCGGTGATAGAGCCTCAAAAATTAGAGAAGCTTTTGGTAGCAGGATTCTCTCATAAAGGTTACTCCTTTTTTGATATTTTCTCTAACTGTCATATTAACTTAGGGCGTAAAAATAAAATGGGTGAAGCGGTGCAAAATCTGAAATGGATAGAAAATCGCATTGTGGGTAAAAATAAGTTTGAACTTTTAAGTGAAGAAGAGCGTGTGGGTAAATTTCCAACAGGCATTTTAAAACACGAAGAGGGCAAACTTGAGTACTGTGAAGCGTACGACAAAGTGATTCACGCCGCACAAAATAAAACAACTGTAACGCTTTAAGGAGTCCTTGATGAGAAGACAATTACGTTTTGTAGGTGTAGGCGGTCAAGGGGTTATTCTAGCGGGTGAGATTTTGGCGGTAGCAAAAATCAAGCAAGGTGGTTATGGGGTGAAAGCCTCCACGTATACCTCTCAAGTGCGAGGTGGTCCTACAAAGGTTGATATTTTACTTGATGAGAGTGAAATTTTATTTCCTTATGCAAATGAGGGTGAGATTGAGTTTATGATCGCCACAGCGCAGGTGAGTTTTAACCAGTTTAAAGAGGGTGTGAAAGAGGGTGGTATCATCGTGGTGGAGCCTAACCTTGTGAAACCTAGCGAAGAAGACCGTAAAAAGTGGAAGATTATCGAGATTCCACTCATTACCATTGCCAAAGAAGAGGTGGGTAATGTCATTACCCAATCGGTCGTAGCGCTCTCTATTACTGTTGAGATGACCCAAGTGCTTCCGCATGAGCTAGTGCGTGAAGTGATGCTTTCAAAAGTGCCTGAAAAAGTCCATGCCGCCAACAATAAAGCGTATGAATTAGGCGTAAAATACGCTAAAGAAGCACTTGAAAATCTCTAAAATAAGTTTACATGTAAAGAAGTTTTTTCTTTACATGTAAAGATTAAAAAAAACAACCAAATGAGTAATGCAACTCCAATACTCAAATTAAGCCAGCTCATTCCATCTTCAAAAAGTTCAATTAAGATTTTGTAGTTATAGGTTTCAATGGTTGAAGGCTCAAAGCTTAAGCTCTCTTTGGCATAGGCTACAATCTCATTAGCATAAAAATACGCCACAATTTCGGGGGCAATAAAAAAGAGGATAACGCCTAAAATCCCCCAAAGTGATTTTTGTGGTTTTAGATCAAGTAGTACCTTTTTTGTAAGCGCATGATCTGTAATTTTTTTGAATTTTTCTTTCATCATAAACCTTTTTTTATCTTTACATGTAAGCCTAAATCTCTTTAAGACTCAAACTTACTTTGCCTTTTTCTTTGTCTACTTCAAGCACTCGAATACGGGTTAATTGCTGATTGATACTTAAGACTTCTAAGGGATGAGCGATACGTTTGTCACTCATCTGCGAGATATGAATGAGCCCATCGTTTTTAAGCCCTATGTCCACAAACGCCCCAAAATCAGCAATATTTCGCACCACACCTGAGACGATAGAACCCTCACTCAGTTCGCTAATATCCGTGAGGTCGGAACGAAACGCAATGGGAGGCAACTCTTCTCGTGGGTCAAAA
>JAJOKG010000175.1:26107-38603 GCA_021206415.1 Sulfurospirillum sp.
CACAAACGCCCCAAAATCAGCAATATTTCGCACCACACCTGAGACGATAGAACCCTCACTCAGTTCGCTAATATCCGTGAGGTCGGAACGAAACGCAATGGGAGGCAACTCTTCTCGTGGGTCAAAACCTGGTTTTAATAGCTCATTGATGATGTCTTGTAGCGTTGCTTCTCCTATGCCTTGCTCATGTGCAAGGGAAAGTATCTGCTCTTTGGAAAGTGTTGCTAAATCAGGACGTGCTAAAAGCTTTTGCGCTATCGCATAACTCTCAGGATGCACGCCCGTGTTATCCAGCACACTTTTGCCCTCACGAATACGAAAAAATCCCGCACACTGCTCGTACGCTTTCGCACCCAAACCTTTTACATGTAAAAGCTCCGACTTGCTTTTAAACGCCCCTTTACTCTCTCTATGCTCAACTATCGCTTTGGCAAGTTTTGCGCCAACACCCGCCACATAGGAGAGTAGCGAGATCGAAGCGCTATTGGGGTCAACGCCGATGCGATTGACCAAATCTTCGATGACTTCGTGGAGTTTTTTTCTCTAGTTGTTTTTGATCGACATCGTGTTGGTATTGCCCAATACCTAACGATTTGGGGTCAATCTTCACTAACGCTGCCATCGGATCACGTAGGCGTTGTGCTATGGAGATGGCTCCACGTATGGTGACATCAAGATTTGGGTACTCTTCGGTGGCAATTTTGGAAGCCGAGTAGATGGAAGCCCCCGCTTCGGAAACCACGGTATAGGCAAGGTTTAATCCCTCTTCACGGTTAAGCCTCGCAAAAAATTCTTGACTCTCACGAGAACCCGTACCATTGCCAATCGCCACAGCGGTGATGTGGTATTTTTGCGCCAACTCCTTAATCACTTTAGAAGCGTTCTCATAGTCGCTTTGCGGTGGTGTTGGGTAGATGACTGCATGGCTCATGTACGTGCCATGCTCATCCACGACGGCGAGTTTGCATCCTGTGCGATACGCGGGGTCAACGCCCAAAATGACGCGCTTGGTGACGGGTGGCGTGTTTAAGAGTTGTGAGAGATTTTTCCCAAAGGTTGCAATCGCCTGTGTGTCGGCTTTTTCTTTGATAAGCCCATGAATTTCACGCTCAATGGAGGGAAACAAAAGACGCTTAAATCCATCCACATACGCTTCTAAAAGATAGGTTTTAGAACTCTTAGCATTACGGGGAATGCGGTAACGCTCTATCGCACTTTGCACACGCTCCATTTCGTAACTTATTTTTACATGTAACTCTTTTTCGCTCACACCTCGCATCATCGCAAGATAACGGTGAGAGGGAATAGAAGCGATGCGTTCATTCTTACCTGCAAGCTTGGCATAAAGTCCATCAGCCTGTAACGTTTTGGACGCTTTTATCTCAAACGAGGCGTAATCATGCAATTGCGCTCTCCAATACTCCCGCTCTTTCGCATCATCGCTATAACGCTCCGCAATAATATCTTGTGCCCCAGAAATCGCCTCTTTAACACTTCCTATCTTCTCATTTACAAAACCTTGTGCCTTTTTTTCAAACGCTTCCGCTTCAAGATCGGCTTTTTCTAAACTATCCGCCAAAGGGGTTAATCCCGCTCCAATTGCCACAGCGGCACGGCTATTTTTCTTCTCTTTGTACGGACGGTAGATATCTTCCACGGCTTGCAGTGTTTGCGCTTTTTCAACCGCACTTTTTATCTCGTGCGTTAGGGTTGCTTTTTCCTCAATGAGTCGCAACACCTCTTCTTTTCGACTCTGTAATTTTTTTCGCATAGGCATAAATGTTCTCAAACTCACGAAGCTGCTCATCACTCGCCCCACCCGTCATTTCTTTGCGATACCGTGCGATAAAAGGAATGGTTGAGCCTTCCTCTAAAAGCTTTAAAATGTTAAGAATATGCTCTTTGGCAATACCAGTTTTTTGAACTAAAATGGGAATAAGTGGGTTCATAAATTCTCTTTTACATGTAAAGATTTTTGGAGGGGTATTTTAGCGGAAAAAAGGGGATACTGCTGAGTGTACCCCTAAAAATTTTATTCGTCTTTAAACGCAAACCCTTGTGCCACTAAGCTTTTTGCGGTTTTTCGGTAATAAATATCGGCGTAGTAACTTGAGGTGATTTCGGCATAGGTTGGCATGGAACCGCTTCCTGTGGCATCACGAAATGCTTTGAGTGTCTGCTCGTACGCCAATGCTCCATTGCGTACTTTTTCGCTCTCGTAGCACTCTTGCATTACAAAGGAATCCAAAGCGACACGGGGTTTAAGTGGGGCATTTTTGGCTTTTTCGGTGGGTACGCCGATGATGCAACCGAGTGCTAAAAAGGTTTTTTGAGGAAGGTTAAAGAGCTTTATAAACGCTTCACTCTCTTTGCGTACCGCTCCAATAGCGGTTGTTCCATACCCTAATGCTTCTGCTGCACTTTGAAGATGACTTAGCATAATGCCAGCATCCACCGCTCCCACCATAATTCCCTCAGCGCTCTGCTCGATGATGTGATTTTTTCCCACACTCTCCACGATGGCACTGGTGCGGTTAAAGTCGATGACGATGCCTACAAAAACATCCGCTTCAGCAATATGTGTTTGTCCCCCGCACAGCGCTGCGATGTTTTCAAGTTTGGCTTTATCACGGGTATAAACGAGACTAATTTGTTGTCCGTTGATGGAAGTGGGGGCACGTTGCGCCGTTTTAAAAATGGTTTCCAAATCGGCTTCGCTTATGGCTTCACCCGTAAAGTGGCGGATGGATTTTCGATTTTGCAGTTGTGTTAGGGTTGGATTTTCCATGATTTATCCTAAAAAGTTTTGTGACAAAACAGCGATAAATTTGGCTTTTTCAGCTTCAATATTGAGGTCACCCTTAAAGATGTCATGCACGGAGTAGGTCTGCATTGGTGTCGCACCGCAGAATTGCCATGTTTTGTGGGTAGCGATATTGGCTTCATCAAGGCTTAGACCATCAAAAAATCCCTCTTTGTTGCTAAATTCAGATGTTGGGCAGTTGTAGGTGAGTGAGAGCATGTATTTTTTACCTTGCATCAAACCACCGCTTCCATAGCGTTTAGTTGCATCACTTCTGCTTCGTCCATCGTTAGCGTAAATGCCATTGTTCGCACCTGCTGAGAAGACTTCGTCGATGTATTTTTTCATCATCCATGGTACACCCATCCAGTAAACAGGGTATTGAATGATGAAAAAATCTGCCCATTTAAACTTTTCAACCTCTTCTAAAGCGTTGTAATCGCTTTGTGCTTTAGCATGTTTGACGTTAAAGCCTTTACTTTGTAAAAACGCTTCTGCGGTGTCGATGTAGAGTTGTGTGAGTTTGCCTTCTGCAATGTTTGGGTAGTATTTGGTGACCGTTAAGTATAAGTACATTTTTCATTCTGTTTCCTTCTGTTTTATTTGAGTGAGTATAAAATTTAGGCACTTAAAATATCCTTACGATACTTTTGTAATGTAATGATAAAAATATTTAAATCACGCTATAATCCTTCCAAGAGTTTTTTTAAAGGATAAAGGAATAGCGTGTATATTGTGAACGATAAAGAGTATAAATGCTCTGTTTTAATTGTGCAAGATATTTTCAATGATAAATGGAAATTGGGCATTATTTGGCATTTGCTGGAGGGGGAAAAGCGCTATAAAGATTTATTTGAAGAGGTCTCTGAAATTACGCAAAAGACACTGACGGTTAAATTGCGAGATTTGGAAGACAAAAAGCTCATCAAACGAGAAGTTTTTGCTGAAATTCCACCTAAAGTTATCTATTCGCTGACGCCCATTGGCGAGAAATTACGTCCCGTGCTTAAAGAGATGTTTGATTGGGGAATAGAGTACGTCAAAGAGTGTGGTACGTTGACACAAGAGGGTGTTTGTGATAGTAAAAAGAGTGAGAAACATTAGAGTCATTGTATCTTTACATGTAAAGATTTTTTTGGTAGTTTAATTTTAATTTAAAAACTTTTGTTACTATACTTTTTTTACATAAGGAGATAGTGATATGGTTTCTACACCAATAGGGCGATTGCGAATGATTAGTATTATTGAGGGGCTCTCTTTTTTAGGACTTTTAGGTATTGCTATGCCGATGAAATACCTTATGGGTGATCCAACATTGGTGCGTTATTTTGGAATGGCGCATGGGCTTTTGTTTATTTTTTTTATTGCAAGTTTATTTGAATCGTCACAACGTTATACGTGGAGCATGAAATTCTCACTTTTCTGTTTTGCCTGTTCTTTAGTCCCTTTTGCTCCTTTTTGGTTAGAGCTAAAATTAAAGCAGCAAGCAAAAATGATTGCCAAACAAGGATAACTTTGCGAAATAGTGCTCTTTTGTGTATAGCTTTTTGGCTCTACCTACTTCCACTTCATGCTATGCCTAATGATGATGTTTTAAAAAAGATGATAGGGCATATGCTTATTGTTGGGTTTGATGAAGAAAGTCTCACCAACACCTCTCCTATTATTGAAGAAATAGAGCGGTATGAGTTAGGCGGGGTTATTTTATTTGATCGTTTTTATTCAGATAAGACTCGTGTAAAAAATATTCGATCTTCAACGCAACTTCGTAACTTGACACATACGCTTAACACCTCTGCTAAAAATCCTTTACTTATTTGCGTGGATCAAGAAGGTGGAAATGTCGCACGACTCAAGCCTTCGGCTGGATTTATACAAACACCTTCTGCCCATAAGGTTGCACAAGATTCATTGCAAAATGCCGTTGTAACGTATCATTCAATGGCACAGATGCTCTTCTCGCATGGTATTAATTGCAATTTTGCACCTGATGTTGACCTTGCCCGTAATCCAAAAAATAGCGTTATCGTAGGTTTAGAACGCTCTTATGGATCAGATGTTAATGTTGTGAGTGCTTATGCAAGCACTTTTATTGATGCGCTCTCTTCTTATCATATTGTAAGTGTATTGAAACATTTTCCTGGGCATGGTTCTTCTTTGGGCGATTCGCATCTGGGGTTTGTGGACGTGAGCCAAACGTGGAATGAGATTGAATTAGAACCGTATAAACGACTAATTGATAAGAATAAAGTTGCAATGATTATGTCTGCGCATGTCTTTAATGCACATCTTGATGCACACTATCCCGCAACACTCTCGTATGCCATCAATACAACTTTGCTAAGAGAAAAATTGGGTTTTCAAGGCGTATTGGTGAGTGATGATATGCAAATGCAAGCCATTGCAAACCATTACACATTAAAAGAAGCGCTGAGTTTAGCCATTAATTCTGGTATTGATATGCTTCTTTTTGGTAATCAGCTCTCAAAAACACAGACCAGTGAAATCGTTGAGATTATTTTTTCTCACGTTAAAAGTGGTGTTATTGCATGGGAACGTATTGAAGAAGCCAATGAGCGTATTCAAAAAAATAGACGTTAAAAGAATGAAAGAGAGCATAAACCTCTTTCGTTACGAGAAGTGGCACTGATGAAAATTTAAGCGTTAAACTCTTTGGTAAGCTACGAAAAAATGGTATAGTTTTCCTCGTTAATCACTCTTTTAGAGCCATTTAGCTATAACTTTACGTTTTATTGTATATATTTAGAAATTTTTAAGGGAATTGGATGAATCCAGTCGTTTTTGCTGTCTTTTTAATGTTGGCACTAAGCCTAATGCGTGTGAATGTGGTGATTGCATTAACCCTAAGCGCACTTGCGGGTGGTTTGATGGCAGGTTTACCTATAGGTGAAACGATTGAGGTTTTTAATAAAGGTTTAGGGGGCGGGGCAACCATCGCGTTAAGCTATGCGATGCTTGGTGCTTTTGCTGTGGCTATTTCTCATTCAGGAATTACGGATGTTTTAGCACGTTATGTTATTAAAAAAAAATGGGAAAAGAGTCGACACCTACGCAACGAATTTATTTTAAAGCAATACTGCTAAGTGTCATTTTACTGGTTGCGATTAGCTCTCAAAATCTTATTCCTGTTCATATCGCGTTTATTCCTATTTTAATTCCACCCCTTTTACATACGATGGCACAACTTAAAATTGACAGGCGTATGGTTGCGTGTGTTATTGCGTTTGGTTTAACGGCAACGTATATGCTACTTCCTGTGGGTTTTGGTGGTATTTTTCTCAATAATATTTTAATGAAAAACATTGTTGAAAATGGCATGATGGTAACATCCGCTCAAATGCCTGTGGGTATGATAATTCCCGTTTTTGGAATGTTTTTGGGGCTTTTTGGTCGCTATCTTTTTCACGTATAGAAAACCACGTGAATACTCTCTATCCAAAATCCTTGCCACAGAACCTGAAGCACGGACATTGAGTGTGTTTCATGTTTTGATTGCCTGTGTGGCAATTGTCTTAGCCCTCTCTTTACAACTCTATACTGATTCAATTATTTTGGGTTCGCTGGCAGGATTAATCATGTTTATTGTAGGTGGCGTTGTCAAAGCCAACCAAACACAAGATGTCTTTACTAAAGGTGTCTATATGATGGGCATGATAGGTTTTATTATGATTGCCGCTAGTGGGTTTGCTGAAGTGATGAAGGCCACACAAGGTGTTACTTCCTTAGTGCATTCGGTTTCATTTTTCATTGGGGATAATAAAGCGCTGGTTGCTTTGTTAATGCTTTTAGTCGGACTTTTAATTACGATGGGTATTGGTTCGTCTTTTTCAACCATTCCTATTATTGCAACCATTTATGTACCGTTGTGTGTGGAGTTTGGGTTTTCGCCTTTAGCAACCATCGCTTTAGTGGGTGCTGCTGCTGCTTTAGGTGATGCAGGCTCTCCAGCATCCGATACGACGCTAGGACCCACATCAGGTTTAAATGTGGATGGACAACATGATCACATTTGGGATACGGTTGTTCCTACGTTTGTTCATTATAACATTCCATTGATTCTCTTTGGATGGATTGCGGCAATGGTACTTTAACATGCTTTTACATGTAAAGATGATTCAAATAGATGTAACGTTACTTAACAATTTTATGTTTAGATATTTCACACTGTAACGTTTCTTCCCAAAAAAATGTAGCAGATATACACAGGCGTGTTTTTGAGTGGTGCTTTTTGGGTTTCAAAAGAGAAAAAGTCTCTTTCGGGTCACTTTGGGTTTTTAAAATAAATCTATCTTATAAAAAGGAAGAAAAAATGATTGCATGGTGGAAACACTTAGCTTTATGGAAGAAGATCTTTATTGGTCTTTGTTTAGGTTTGGCAATGGGTCTTTTGTTTAAAGAGACTGCGCTGATGTTAAAGCCTTTGGGAACGTTATTTATTAATATGATTAAGATGTTAATTGTGCCTTTGGTTTTTGTAACATTGGTAACGGGCATTACGTCAATGGAAGATTTAACCAAAATGCGTCGTATTGGTCTTAAAACGTTTTCTATCTATTTGATTACCACAGCAATTGCGGTTGCAATTGGTTTGGCATTTGGTCTTATTTTTGAGCCAGGCGCAGGTGTTGCACTGGTGGACAATGCTGCTGTGACAGCTAAAAAAGCTCCACCATTGATTGAGACACTTTTGGCCTTGATTCCTTCTAATCCTATGAATAGTTTAGTGAAGGGTGATATTTTACAAATTATCGTTTTTGCAGTCTTTTTAGGTATCTCTATTAACCTTGCGGGCGATAAGGGTAAACCTGTTGCTGCATTTTTTGAATCCTTTTCAGAAGCAATGTTTAAAATGACTGAAATTGTTATCTCTTTTGCACCTATTGGTGTTTTTGGTTTGATGGCATGGGTTTCAGCTTCATATGGTATTGATGTGCTTATGAGTCTTGCAAAAGTCATTGCATGTGTCTATGTTGCTTCATTGATTCATATGGCTTTTACGATGGGTGGAGGTATTGCAGTTTTTGCGAAACTCAATCCTATTAAGTTTTTTAAAGGTGTTTTATCGGCACAAAGTGTTGCTTTTACAACCACCAGTAGTTCAGGAACATTACCTGTAACGACAAGCAATACCATTCATAATTTGGGTGTTTCTAAACCGATTGCTAGTTTTGTATTGCCTCTAGGTGCGACCATCAACATGGATGGAACAGCGATTTATCAAGGTGTGTGTGTTATGTTCGTTGCTCAAGCTTTTGGTGTGGATTTGAGCTTTGCGAATTACTTAACGATTATTGTTACGGCAACCTTGGCGTCTATTGGAACAGCAGGTGTTCCAGGTGCGGGTCTTATTATGCTTTCATTGGTTTTAACTTCTGTTAACCTTCCATTAGAAGGTATTGCAATTATTGCAGGTATTGATAGAATCTTAGATATGGCACGAACCACTGTTAACGTAACAGGTGATGCAATGGTTTCTGTTTTAGTTGCTAAGAGTGAAGGTGAGTTAGACGAAAAAATTTACAATCAAGACAATATTGAATAAATCTCTTTTTTACATGTAAGGATTTTATTCCTTACATGTAAACCCTTTATTACACACATTCCACTTTAAAATAATGCTTTAAAATAAAAGGAGGAATGATGGTTGTCATAACAATCACAAAAATAAGCATGGCATAAATCTCATTAGGTAAAACGCCATTAATGCGTCCCATTTCCGCAAAAATAAGTCCTACTTCCCCTCTTGGAATCATTGAAACACCAATGAGCGCATTGTTACGAATTGATTTTTGAAAAATAAAAAAAAGCACCTGCAAATTTTGTCACAAAAGCAAGAATAATAAAGCTTAAGCTCATAATCCAAAATGTGCCAGAACTAAAATCAATCACTCTTAAATCTAAAGAGAGCCCAACCATTACAAAAAAGATAGGGGTGAAAATTTGAATAATAGGGGTCATATTGATTTTAACATCATTAAGAAGTTGTTCATTTGTCCCCAGCGCTGTTCCAAAAGGAAGAAAGAAACGACGAGATAGAGCAACGCCTGCAGCAAATGAGCCTAAAATCGCAGGCGCTCCTACCATATGCGAGAAATAAGAAAAGATAAGAATTAAAGAGATAATAATGGTTGGAATGTATCCAGGAACGAGCATTTTGGCATGAAATTTATGAATAAGAAATGAGAGCACTTTAGCAAGAATTGGCGCTAAAATAAGGAAAGAGACAACCATGATTGTCACCGAAAAGGTGTGTTTAAAGCTCACCTCTTGCGCAATAGAAAAATCGTAAATAAAAACCAATAAAATAATGCCAATAATATCATCAATAACCGCTGCACCAATGACTATTTGCGCAATATTGGTTTGCTCCATATGAATGTCTCGAAGCACTCGTAATGTAATACCAATACTCGTAGCAGTCAGTGTTCCGCCAATAAAAAGTGCAATATCAAAAGAGAGATGAAACAGATAATACGCTACAAAAAAAGCCAAAAATCAGCGGTAAAATAACTCCAAGTATAGCAACGGTAAAGGACTTAAATCCCGCATCTTTCAGCCTATGAAAGTCTGTTTCTAAACCCACTTCAAATAAAAGCAGGATAATACCAATTTCTGCTAAAACTTTTAAAACTTCATTAGGGCTAATAATACCAAAGACAGAAGAGCCTAGAAGAACGCCTGCTAAGAGTTCTCCTAAAACCGAAGGGATTCCATATTTTGCAAAGAGTTCACTTAAAAAAACGTGCAACAATTAAAATAAGAAAAAAGCGATAAAAAAAAACTCATGAATTTGCATCTGTAAGTCCTTAAACTCGAGGATAATCAAACAATGGTAGTCTCACTCTAATTAATCTGTACTTAAGCGTTAAGCTACGAACTGCTTTACATGTAAAGGTTAGGCAAGAAAATTTTTAATCCCTGTAAAAATAAGTTGAGCCGCTAATGCAGCAAGGACAAGACCTGTTACTTTACTAAGGACAATAAGCCCTGTGCGACCAATGAGTTTTTCAATATGTCCTGAGAGATAGAGCAATAAGCCAATACTTCCAATGGCAATTAAGAGCGCACCTGAACCCAAGAGCATATCATGAAGCGTATCAATATCTGCACCCATAACCATCAATGCACCCACCGTTCCAGGTCCAACCGTTACAGGAATGGCTAGAGGTACGACAGCATGTTTTAAAATATCAGCTTACATGTAGGAATATCATTAATCTCTTTTTGTACCAAATCAACAGCTGTTAAAAATAAAAGCGCCCCCGCTCCAATACGAAAAGCATCAAGTGTAATACCAAAAAGCTCAAAAATATACTTACCAAAAAAGAGAATAATCAAACACGTAATCGAAATCGCCAAAGTGACTTTTATCGCAAGTCGTTTTTTATCGCCCTCATCAATCCCTTTGGTCATGGAGAGAAAAATGGTGGTCACAAAAAATGGTGTCATAATAAAAAAGAATTTGACATAAATGGCGAAAAAACGCCGAGAGATGAATCATGATTTACTCCTTAAAAAATGGGTATTATAGCACTTTTTCAGTTGCACTTTGGCAGAATGTACGTATGAAAAAAGAGATACTTTACCTTATTGAATACCTTGCAAAAAGCAAGAAAAATCCATTTTATGTGCTCTTACTAGAGAGCTTAAATGAAATGATGCTTTATACACCTACTCGATTTACGCCTGCTCAAATCAGCGCTTTAATGGAGCATCATTCTCTTCTTCTTCCAAAAAATACACAAGAAGGGATGGCACAGCTTGAAAAATGCTTGGAAGCCTATTTGCCTGAGGAACTGAATGAAGGGAAGAAAGCCCTTTTTATGACTCTTTTAGAAGTTAATTTTCCAAAGAAAAAAAAGTTTTTTTAAAACATCTCTTTTAGAGCTTTTTTCTTTCTCAACTTGAACCTGTGGAAAAGAGTATTTATGAGAATCTTTTAGCCTATATTTCAGGGCTCAATCGTGCACTAGCACTCTTTTTTGTTTTAGCAAAAGAGGAACCTCAAACCTTTACGCCAGAGAGTTTTGTACGTTTTGGAGAACATTTACATGTAAAGTTGCGTGAGCTTATTTTTAATGATGAAGAAAAAAACTTCTTAGAAAAAGGACTCAAAGAGTTATTGGGTGTTTATTTAACGCTTTATGGCAAATATCTTTACATGTAAAACCATAAACAACCAATTTTTGTCATTGTCTTGGGTTATAATAGCCATAGACTATTTTGATAAAAAGGATGATTGTTATGGAAAAAGAGACGCTGAGTTGTGCGGATTGTGGTACCATCAACTGCCACAAACAAGAGAGTAGCTATCCCAAATTTTGTTTAACGACCAACGTGGATGAAGCGATGCTTGAAGAGTCTATTGCCTGTTATAAGGCGGAGGGAATAGATAGAAATATTGCTATTGCTTCTGCTCAAATTGAAGGAAAATACTATGGAAAGCTCACCCGTGTTGAAGAGATTATGGCATTTGCAAGGCGTATTGATGCCAAAAAAATTGGCATTGCTTGCTGTGTGGGGTTGGTGAGCGAAGCCAAACTTTTTACAAAAATTTTAAAAATTAACGGCTTTGATCCTTTTATGGTGGTGTGTAAAGTAGGTTCACGTGATAAAACAGAAATTGGGCTCAAAGATGAAGAAAAAAATTCGCCCAGGAACATTCGAGCCCATGTGTAATCCTATCCTACAAGCCAAATACCTTAATAAAGTTAAGACGGATTTAAACGTCATTATAGGACTGTGTGTTGGGCATGATTCGCAGTTTATGAAATATGCTAAAGCTCCGACAACGTATCTGATTGTCAAAGACCGTGTTTTAGGTCACAACCCAGCAGCAGCACTCTATTTAAGTGGGTCGTATTATAAAAAAATGATGACACCAAACGAGTATTAATCGGATATAATAGCCCTATATCTTACGTATATGGGGCGAAGGTGAGAAAGTTACGATGGTGTGGCATATTAGGAATACTTTGGTTACCTTTCTCCCTTTTAGGCATTGAGCTTTTGGATGTCGAAAAAGAGTACCTCCAACACCATAAGAGCATTCGGGTGTGTGTTGATCCTGATTGGGCGCCTTTTGAGATGATGGATGAGCACCATCATTACACGAGAAGAGCATGATTTTATCTCCGATCTTCATGCTTTAAAAGCAGAGCGCATCGTCTTCCCTTTAGGAACGGTGATGGAAGAGCTTATACGAAAAACGTACCCAAATCTTAAGATCATGACCGTTCACTCAGAAGCCAAAGCTTTTGAGATGGTCTCATCAAAAAAAGCAGATATTGCGATGCGTTCTTTAATTGTGGCTGCGTATACGATTAAAAATGAAGGGATGTTTAATCTCAAAATTGCGGGACAATTTCCTGATTATATCAATGAATTACGAATCGGTGTTATCAAGAGTGAACCTCTTTTACGCGATATTTTAGATAAAGCGATTGCAACAATCAGTGACGATGAGCGCAGAGAAATTGTCAATAAATATGTTTCGATTAAAGCTCAAACCGTCCATGATTATGATTTGATTATTAAATTGATTTTAGGATTTATAGCGCTTGGTATGATTTTTTTATGGCGTTATCTTGAGCTTAGAAAATACAATTTAGAGTTACTTTATCTCTCCGAAACAGACCTATTGACAAAAATTTACAATCGTATGAAAATCGA
>JAJOKG010000176.1:0-1889 GCA_021206415.1 Sulfurospirillum sp.
AAAAAAATATGTCTGCCACTTAAGTAGCAGAGTTACTCTAAAGGGAGATGCTCCAGCAGGTTTTGAGAATCTTTAATGTAAATCTCTTTACGCTTAATATCAATAAGCCCCTCTTTTTTAAGCGATTGGAGGTTGCGATTGAGCACTTTGCGAACCGTGCCTATAAGATTGGCGAGTTCATCGTGGGAGAGGTTATTGATGAGTTTGAGGGTTTGTTTGTCGCCCTCTTTTTCAATATTTTTTGCAATGAGCTTCACCAACCGTGTGGTCGTGTCATACAAGGATAAATCACTCGCTAAATTCTCCATCTCTCGTAGCTGTTTTGCCACATAAGGAAAAAAGAGTTTGTTAAACGAGGGTTTGGTTTCTATCCATTCACGAAACAGCTCAATGGGAAATACCAGCAGTTTTACATCGTCTAACGCCATCGCCATATTTTCATGCGCTTTGCCGTCTAAGAGACTTACCACATCGTACATATCGCCTTTGGATAAAAGATACAAAATCTGCTCTTTGCCATTTTCAAAGTTAATTTGAGAGACCTTTACCCGCCCTTCTAAAAGAACAAAAAAGTGCTCCAAACACTCTTCAGGTCGCATCAGTACTTCGCCTTTTTTCACAAAACTGACCCGCCCAAAACGAGCAATGTCCTCTTGCAACTCTTGCTGAATCACCTCTAATGCGTACATCTACTCTACCTTTCCATCCACATACATCCACGCCTTGCCAAAGCGTTTAAAACGAGAATGCTCAACGTGCACACCCTCACGTCCTTCTTGCACAAAGGTAGCACGAAAAGAGACTTTGCCCACTTTATCGCTAAGTCCACCTTGCCACGTCTCTAAAACGCTCAAACCCGTCCACGCTAAGCCTTTACATGTAAACGCAATTTCTTCTTTTAGCGTTTTACTTCGATAGCTTGGATGCGTGGTTTCAAAGAGATAATCGACTAAAGAAAAAACAAAGGCACTGTAACGAGAACGCATCAGCGCTTCGCAGGTTGGAGCGTTGTGGTTTTTATGATAAATTTCACAACACGCTTCGTAGGGTTTTTCACTGCCACAAGGGCACATATTTTTTATCATTTCAACTCTTTACATGTAAATTAGTATGAATTATACAAATTTTTTTGATTTTCAACCACTTCTATTCTTGGCTTCGCTACAATGCTCGCTTATTTTTTCACTAGGTCTTTTGATGTTTTTACGCTTTCACACTTCACTGCATGCATGGCTTCCCATTATGGGGCTCACTATTTGCGCCTTTATTTTCAACACTACCGAATTTGCGCCCATTAGCTTACTCACCACCATTGCGAGTGATTTTAACATCAGCGAAGCGCAAACAGGTATGATGATGACCATCTACGCATGGATTGTTGCGACTATTTCACTTCCCTTGATGCTTTTAACCAAAAATGTCGAGCGCAAAACGCTTTTACTGAGTATTTTACTCTTTTTCATTCTCTCACATCTACTCTCAGCCTTTGCATGGAGTTATACTATCTTAATGCTCTCACGCATAGGCATTGCTTTCTCACACGCTATTTTTTGGGCAATCACCGCTTCATTGGTTTACCGTTTAGCCCCCAAAGGGCAAACCACAAAGGCGCTGAGTTTTCTAGCCACAGGAAGTGCTTTAGCGATTGTTTTGGGCTTACCGCTAGGGCGCATTATCGGTCAAGCATGGGGCTGGCGCTCTACCTTTGGCGTCATTGCTTTGTTAGGCGTGTTGATGTTCTATTTTCTCTTCAAAACCCTGCCCACACTGCCGAGTCAAAATGCAGGTTCGCTAAAAAGTTTGCCCATCCTCATGAAACGCCCCGCACTGATGGGCATGTATCTGCTCACGATTTTAGCTATTAGTGCTCATTTTACTGCCTACTCCTA
>JAJOKG010000176.1:1989-17354 GCA_021206415.1 Sulfurospirillum sp.
CCACACTGCCGAGTCAAAATGCAGGTTCGCTAAAAAGTTTGCCCATCCTCATGAAACGCCCCGCACTGATGGGCATGTATCTGCTCACGATTTTAGCTATTAGTGCTCATTTTACTGCCTACTCCTATATTGAGCCGTTTGTGATGAACATTGCTCATTTGGGAGAGCACTTTGCCACGGCGGTTCTTTTTTCTCTTCGGAATTGCAGGGCTTTTTGGGAAGTATGCTCTTTGCACGATTACGGCACAAACACCCCTTTGGACTGGTACTTTTTGCATTGAGTGCGCTGATTTTCGCTGAAGCTTTCATGATGATACTCTCTTTTTCATGTTCTTTCTTTTTAGTATTTTATCGCTCTTTTGGGGCATTGCTATTTGTTTGATTAGTTTGATTTTGCAAGTAAGTGTTTTAGAACTCGCCCCCGATGCCACCGATGTTGCGATGTCTTTGTATTCGGGTATTTATAACATTGGCATTGGCGGTGGAGCGTTCATTGGAGGATGGGTCATCAACTCGCTTGGGATGCAAAGCATCGGATACGTTGGCGCTTTGTTTGGCGTACTGGCGTTAAGTCTTGCGATTTGGATTTGGAAACGCTATTTGGTGATTCAAAAATAACATTACATGTAAAGCCTTTCAACTTTACATGTAAAAAGAATTTACCCTTCTCGAAGCGCCTTTGCAATGAGCTCTATCGGGTTTTTAAAGATAACATCGACTTTTTGACCGTGCATCGCATCGCCTAGTTGCATTCGACACGCACTACACTCTGCACTCACGTACTGCGCCCCCGTCTCTTTAATCATCGCAGCTTTTGGAAGTCCCGCGGCTTTGGCAAAACGGTAGTTACCTGTTTGCATCGTAACACCGCCAAACCCACAACAGCGATTGGGGTCACTCATCTCTTTGATGGTGTAGTTTTGTGAAATTAAATTGCGTGGTTCCTTCCAAACCCCTTGCATTTTGCGTGCGTGACATGGGTCATGGTACGTAACGACTTCGCTTTTACGAGCTTTCGTGGCTAAGATTTCAGCGAGGTTTGTTTTTTTCTCCAAATACTCCGTTGCCATAAAAATATGCGGGCTAATCGCCTCTGCACGCTCTTTCCACTCAGGCTGGTCATGAAAAAATTTCGCATAATCCTCTTTAATCATCGCACTACAGGTTGCCTCAGGAATGATGATGGCATCTAACTCATCTTTGAAGCTTTCAATATATTGGATATTAAATTTCGCCAAAGCATCCACACTGTCAAAATCGCCCGTAAAGTATTGAGGAGCGCCACAGCATTTTTGTTGTTTTATGAGGTAAGCGTCTATTTGTAACTCTTTTAAAATCTCCAAAAGCGCTTTGCCCACATCGGTGTACATGTAATTGGCCAAACACCCAATAAAAATACCCACTTTGCCCTTACCACCGTGATAAACCACATCAGGATGCGAGTTTAAAAAGGTCTTTTTCGCAAGGCTTGGAAAGAGTCTGTCCATCTTAATGATAGGAAAGTCTCTTAGATACATCGACTTTTGCTTCTCCACCATCTTAAATCCACAGGTTTGAAACATGTAACCAAAACGGGCTAGAACATCCATAATGTTGCGATTTCTAAGCAAGAAAAAGGCGAGTTTTTTATACCACGCTAAACCAAACTTTTTGCGAATGTCATTACGCACTTGCTCAATGACCATATCCACAGGCAAGTCATTAGGACACACAGAAGTACAGTTGGTACACAAAAAACAGCTTTCAAAAATGTTTTTTGCGTTTTTATCGAGTTCCAAATCCCCTCGCTGATACGCATTTAAAAGGTCTAAGAAACCTCTAGGGCTGGTGACTTCATCACGATTGACCTCGTGAATGGTACACACAGGAATACACTTACCGCATTTGACACAAGCATCGCTGGTTACATTAAATTGAAACATGTTTTACACCGTTTTACTGAAGCGTCGTTTATCTTCAGGGATTTTTTGTAAGTAGGCATCAAAAGGCATTACGATATTGCGAATCAGAAGAGTCCCCGTGGTATTGACCAAAATCTTTTTGTGCGCTTTATCGACCACCACAAGCTCTTCGGCTTCAAAAGGTTTAAGCGCTTCGATGGCATCGGCAAAATAGTCAAAGAAATCAATACCAAACGCTTCTTCAATGCCCGCAATATTGAGTTTAAAGTTACTCATCATCTCCATAATGACGGCTTTTCGAAGCACATCATCCTCACTGAGAATTAAGCCTCGATGCACAGGCAACACACCTGCATCAATGGCGTTTTCATACGCATCCATCTCTTTAAAATTTTGCACATAATGGCGCACACCCTCACCAATGCTAGTCAAGCCAATCCCAATCAAATCCGCTCCACCTTTGGTGGTATATCCTTGGAAATTACGGTGCAACTCCCCTTTTTCAATGGCAAGAAAAAGCTCATCATCAGGTTTGGCGAAGTGATCCATGCCAATCATTTTATAGCCATTGGACTCCAAATAATCAATGGTATAACGCATAATGGCAAGTTTAACGCTAGGGTGTGGAAGCGTGGTTTCATCAATCTTTCGCATCGATTTTTTCATCCACGGCACATGAGCGTAGTTAAAGACCGCTAAACGAGTAGGATCAAGCGAAACCGCTAGGCGCAAAGTCTCTTGAAACGTCTCAAAACTCTGGTAGGGAAGCCCGTAAATCAAGTCCATATTAATCGACTTAATGCCTGAGCTTTTTGCCATGGTAACCGCATTTTGCGTAACATCATAAGGCTGAATACGGTGAATCGCTTTTTGCACCTCATCGTTAAAGTCTTGAACCCCATAACTGATGCGATTAAACCCATTACATGTAAGCACGTCTAACTGCTCTTTGCTTAAAAAACGAGGGTCGATTTCACAGCTAATTTCTGCATCTTTGGCAAAATGTTTAAAGTGCTTTTTGATCGCCTTTAAAATGCGCTCTAACTGTTCTGTGCTAAAAAATGTAGGTGTGCCGCCACCAAAGTGCATCTGAATGACTTCACGGGATGTGTCAAGATGCTGGCTTAGCAGTTCTAACTCCCGCTCTAAATAGTCAATGTAACGCTCTTTTTTATCTTCTTTGCTGGTGTACACCACGTTACACCCGCAAAAATAACAGGCACTTCGGCAAAAAGGAAGGTGAAAATACAAAGAGAGGGGGCGAGAAGCATCTTGATGTGCCAAAACCTCCTCGTAACTTTTACATGTAAAGCTTTCATTAAACTCAGGAGCTGTGGGATAGCTGGTATACCTAGGCCCCGCTTTGGAGTATTTGGCGAACTTCTCAAAATCAATCATGAATCTCCTTAACGCTCTATTGCGCTGATAATACTAGCACCCTCTGGTAAATAGAGATCCTTAAGGTCTAAAAAGAGATTAGGATGCTCTTTTTTAATCTTCTTAATCAAGGCATCAAAATCCATATCGCTTTTTTTACTCTTTTTTATCTCTTCCATTGCCACCGTCCAGACGTCGTGAAAATCAAGCGGTAAATGTTGCAAAATACTCTTCTCAAGTTTTAAAAAAAGTGTCTCTTGCTCTGCTTTTTTTAAAAGTGTTCTATCATTTTACTGAGCGTATCAATAGAGAGCATGGCATGAAGTTTTTGATTTTCATCGTAGACCAACCAGGCTCTTTTTGATTATTCCATGAGCCACTTTTTTAGACGTAAAAGCTTGCTATTTTCATCTTCATGAGAAACTATCTCTAAAACGGTTTGCTCTTTTTGTTTGTTGAGGCTTAAGCCTTTAGAAATTTTCTCTATCATCTTAAACTCTTTTTTTCTTTTAAATTCCATTAAGACTCTCTGTGTCTATCAAGCCAGACCATCACGGCTTTTTTTGAGCGTGTAAACGGTTTTCTGCTTCATCAAAAATTTCATCCGCATGCGCTTCAAAGACCGCTTCGCTGACCTCATAATCACGATACGCTGGCAAGCAGTGTAAAAACATGGCATCTTTATGCGCTAAAGCCATCATCGCTTCATCGACCATGTAGCCTTGAAAATCTGCCACACGTTTGGCTTTTTCACTCTCTTGCCCCATAGAAACCCATGTATCGGTTGTGACCACGGTTGCTCCAGAAATAGCCTCTTTGGGGTCGTTGCCAATTTTTATGACCGCACCGCTTTGTTTTGCAAACGCTAAAGCATCGGCTAAAATACTCTCATCGACTTCATAACCCTTTGGTGTTGCAATGCGAAGCTCAAAGCCAAGTTTGGAAGCCATCATAAGCCATGAATGGGTCATATTATTTCCATCGCCCACATACGCCACAATCGGATTTTTGGCCTTATTATACTCAACCATCGTAAGATAATCCGCCATAAGTTGCACAGGATGATAGCTATCGCTCAAACCACTAATCACAGGAACTTTTGAATAACGGGCAAACTCCTCAAGTGTACTTTGTGCGAAGGTTCGTATCATCACCATGTCCACCATACGGCTAATGACACGTGCGGTGTCTTTCATCGGCTCACCCCGTCCTAGTTGCAAATCATTCGAGGATAAAAAGAGTCCTTTTCCACCCAACTGGTGAATGCCTACCTCAAAACTCACCCGTGTACGTGTTGAGCTTTTTTCAAAAATCATTCCTAGCGTTTGGTCTTTTAAATAGGGTACATAGTTTTTTGCTTTTGCCTCTTTTTTAATGGCAATCGCCAAATCAATCATCTCTAAAATTTCATCTTTACTAAAATCTTTCAGGGTTAAAAAATGTCTCATATTCAATATCTCCTTTTATTTGGGCAAAGCCCATATAAAATTCCTCGCACTAAAGCTTACGCCTTGCGTAGAATTTTTACTTTGTTCTCTTTAAAATTTCAGCTACCTCTTTGGCGTGGTAGCTGATGATGATATCCGCCCCTGCTCGCTTAAACGCCAACATCGTCTCCATCATCACACGCTCATAATCAATCACGCCTGCACGTCCTGCAGCTTTTAGCATCGCATATTCACCGCTGACATTGTAGACACATAAAGGAGTCGAGGTGGCATTTCTCACATCACGAATCACATCCAGATACGCTAACGCGGGTTTCACCATCAAAATATCTGCCCCTTGCGCTTCATCTTCAATGGACTCGTTAATGGCTTCACGACGATTAGCTGGGTCCATTTGGTAGGTTTTTCGATCGCCAAAACTAGGCGCAGACTCTGCCACATCACGAAACGGTCCATAATAGGCACTGGCAAACTTAGTAGAGTAACTCATAATCGGTAAATTGATAAACCCTTCACTATCTAGGGCGTCACGTAAGGCTTCAATCATGCCATCCATCATACCGCTTGGTGCTATCATGTCCACGCCTGAGCGGGCATGAACGAGGGCTTGTTTGGCTAAAATCTCTAACGTCGCATCGTTATTGACACTCTCATGTTCCATATCTAAAATACCACAATGTCCGTGGTCGGTAAATTCACAAAAGCACAAATCGGTCACGACAAACATGTTTGGATACGCTTTTTTAATCGCTTTAACCGTGCTAGCAATAATACCATGCTCACATAACGCATCACTTCCCACACTGTCTTTGACCTCAGGAATTCCAAATAAAATAATTGAGTTAATGCCAAGATCTTGCAAGCTTCCACACTCTTTAAGTATCTCATCAATACTCATCTGATAAACACCGGGCATCGAGCTAATCTCTTTTTTAAAACCTTCGCCACTTTTAGCAAATAACGGATAAATAAAATCGTCCATACTCAGTGTTGTTTCGCGCACAAGAGAGCGAAGCGTTGCATTCATCCTCAATCTTCTAAATCTTTTAAACATTCTTTTGCCTTATCTTGGTTAGAATAACGTCTTTGCGTTAAAAAATTACGATTTTACCATAAGTGGATATAAAAGAAAATGAAAATAGAAATTTCAGAGGTTGCAAACCTCCCGTCACGTTTTGGAGCTTTTAAAATTCAATCGTTTAAGGAAGGAATTAAAGAGCATTTGGTTATTTTCAACGAGCCTTTAGATGAAGCGCCTTTGGTTCGCATTCACAGTGAGTGCCTTACAGGAGACACTATCGGAAGTCTTAAATGCGACTGTCGTGACCAACTTGAAGCCGCCCTTAAAATTATCGGCAAAGAGCGAGGCATGGTCATTTACCTTCGTCAAGAGGGTCGAAATATCGGTCTGCTAAATAAAGTCAACGCTTACGCACTGCAAGACAAAGGTTTCGATACCGTAGAAGCCAACCATCAATTAGGCTTTAAAGCTGATGAGCGTACTTATGAAGTTGTTGAGTTTATTTTGGCACATTTTGGTATCTCTAAAATCAAACTTTTAACCAATAATCCTCTCAAACTTGATGGGTTAAAAGGTGTTGACATTGTTGAGCGTGTACCTATTATTATTGAGCCAAATCCTTTTAATGAACACTATTTGAAGACGAAAAAAGAGCAAATGGGACATCTACTTTAAATACAAAGGAGTTGCAAATGTTAAAAGAGTTTAAAAATTTCCTTATCAAAGGCAATGTTATCGATATGGCAGTAGGATTTATTTTTGGTGCTGCCTTTGCAACGGTTGTGAAATCTTTGGTCAGTAATATCATTATGCCACCGGTAGGCTTACTGCTTGGCAATGTCGATTTTTCGTCTTTATTTATTGCTTTAGATGGAAAAGAGTATGTTTCCTTAGCTGATTTGGAAAAAGCAGGTGCTCCAGCGATTAAGTTAGGTGTTTTTTTTAACGACCTCACTTCTTTTATTATTTTAGGATTTGTCATGTTTATGATGATTAAAGGATATGCAAAAATTGCCCCTAAAGAAGCTCCTCTTGCTACAACCAAAGTGTGCGCTGAATGTGCGATGAGCATCCCTTTAGGTGCTAAAAAAATGCCCTCACTGTTTGAGTGAACAAGCCTAAAAATTCTTTACATGTAAAAGAGGAAGAGCCTTTCTTCCTCTTCTTCTTACAAACTTACGCTTTTAAATTTTCGTTGACAAACTCCCAATTCACTAAATGTTTGAGAAAAATATCAATATAATCCGCACGTTTGTTTTGGTAATCCAAATAATACGCATGCTCCCACACATCCACCGTTAAAAGTGCTTTTTGCTGATGAACTATTGGGGTGTCAGCATTGCTCGTTTTTGTAATTTTCAGTTTTCCATCTTCTAACACCAACCATGCCCAACCGCTACCAAATTGTGTGAGACCCGCATTTTTAAACGCTTCGACAAAAGCTTCAAAACTGCCAAAATCTTCAGTGATTTTGGATGCAATAGCACCACTTGGAGCGCCACCGCCATCTTTTTTCATACAGTTCCAATAAAACGTGTGATTCCAAACTTGCGCTGCATTGTTAAAAATACCTACTTTTTCAGGCACATTCGCTGAGGCAAAAATAATCGCTTCCAACGCTTCATCTGCCAAAGGCGTATTTTGAATCAAATTATTAAGATTACTCACATAGGTTTGATGGTGCTTTCCATGATGATAACCCAATGTATTAGCGCTGATATAAGGCTCAAGAGCACTTGCTTCATACGGAAGTGCGGGTAAGGTAATTGCCATGATAATCTCCTTTAATAAATGATTAAACACGTTCATTCTACTCTTTCCCCAGTAAACAAAACCTAAATGTAATACTTTTTTTAATCTTAGATACCTAAGCTAGTTCTTTGACATAAGTCATAGCTTTTTGAACGTAATTTTAAGTAGACTCTCCAGAGTTTTACTGTCAAAGGAGCCTAAAAATGCGTCGAACCATAAAATTTCAATTAGGTCTGGTCTGTTTTGTTGTTGTACTTTTTGCACTTATTTTAGGAGTGAAAACCCTCATGGAAGGCAGAGAGAAACTTAGAAATGTTGATGATTTACAAGCTATGGTCACCCTTTCAAGTAGCATTAGTCTTTTGGTCCATGAAAGCCAAAAAGAAAGAGGTGCAAGTGCTGGATTTATTGGCTCGAAAGGTCAAAAATTTGGCGACAAAGTACCTCCACAGCGAAAACTTACCGATAAAGAGCATCAGCGTTACAAAACAGCCCTTCAGGCTATTACATTAGAACATTATCCTCAAACACTTAAAGATAAGATAGCCACTATTGAAAAATTATTGCAACAACTTCCTTCTATTAGAAACCGAGTGGATGCACTGAGTATTAGCGCTGAAGAAGAGGTGGGATATTACACTTTGCTCAATCAACACCTTTTGGACATTGTTGCATCCACTGCCGTTCTTTCTGGAGAACCAGAAATTGTCAAACAACTCAGTGCGTATGCAAACTTTCTAAAATCTAAAGAGCGCTCAGGCATTGAGCGAGCTGTCCTCTCCAATACTTTTGCTGCCGATAAATTTGCACCCAATATGTTCGTTAAACTCATTACACTTATTTCGGAACAAACCTCTTATATTGATGCATTTTTCAGTACCGCTTCCCCTAAATCTATCGCGTTTTATAACCAAACGATGCAATCGCCTATCGTCCAAGAGGTTGAAAAAATGCGCAATGTCGCCATTGAAAAAGCAACCACGGGTAGTTTTGGAGTCGATGCAACCCATTGGTTTGATACGATTACAAAAAAAATCAATCTTCTTAAAGAAGTAGATGACGCCCTTGCGAATGAAAATTTAGACACCCTCCATGCGCTTGAAAAGGCGACCAAAAAACAGATGATGATCGAAAGTTCTGGGTTGGTTATTGTCACCTTTTTGATTCTTGTTTTATTGTACACGACCATTAAAGATATTCTCCAAGCCATTACCCTCTCAGGGCAAAAGCTCTCACACGTCTCTTCAACGCTGGATTTAACCTATCCGCTTCTGCTCAAAAGCGATAATGAAATCTCCGATACGATGCAAGAAGCACAAAAACTGATTCATAATTTTAAAGACTCTATCGCTAAAGCGTTTGAGACATCCAACGATAGTGTAAAAGGCGAGTAGCTCCCTTAGTGATGTCGCTTCCAACCTTGCCAACAACATTACCGAACAAAACAGATTTATTCATGGCATTCAAGAAGAGATGCGTCTTCTTCTTGAAAAAGAGCATGAAATGCAAAACATGTCTTTTAAAACTTTAGACGATTTAGAGCAAACCAAAGCGGTACTTGAAACTTTTGTCACGAGTATGAGTAGGGTTGTTGAAATGATTTCGATTGGCGCTCAAAAACAGCACGAATTAGGGAGCAAAGCCAACTCCCTTGCCCAACAAGCAACGGATATTAAAAATGTGTTGGCTATTATCGGGGATATTGCGGATCAAACCAATCTCTTAGCACTCAATGCGGCGATTGAAGCGGCACGTGCGGGGGAACATGGACGTGGCTTTGCCGTGGTTGCCGATGAAGTGAGAAAACTAGCAGAACGCACTCAAACTTCTTTGAGCGATATTAGCACCACCACCAATGTGATTGTGCAAACCATTCATGAGGTAACAGGCGAAACGGAACATATTTCACAGTCATTTTACCAACTCTCCAAAGAGACCAACACGCTTATTGAGCAGTCTCAACACACCTCTCAAACCCTAAGCAACACTATTCACATCTCCAATGAACAGAGTACCAAGCATACCGATGTCGAAAAAACTGTGGAACTCTTTATGAAACATATCAACGAAGTTACGGTGTTATCGGAGAAAAATAATACCTTAGGCGAAACGGTTAAAGAGATTTCTGCGAATCTCTCTTCTAAGGCAGAAAGTGCCAATGTGGAACTTAAACGCTTTCGTATCCAATAATTTTTTTGCAAAAATGGCAAAAATCCCATTACTCTTTTTACATGTAAACCTTCCACGCTAGGTTTACATGTAATTAATCACCTATTAATAGCCCTTTAGATACGATACGCTTAAAATTATCCAAAGGCTTATTTTATGGCTTCGTTTACGCTTCCTGCCACTTTTTGGCAACAAGCAGATGTTTTTGCAACCCTTCTTCTTCGCTACAATCAAACACACAATATTTCAGGTGCAAAAACAAAAGAAGTGGTTTTAAAAAATATTGAAGACAGTGTTTATCCTCTGCAATTCTTACATGTAAAAACCATCAAACGGGCAATTGATGTGGGAAGCGGTGCTGGTTTTCCAGGCTTACTGCTTGCGCTTGCCTTGCCAGATGTTCAGTTTACATTGTTTGAGCCTATTGCTAAAAAAAGTGCTTTTTTACACCTAGCCAAATCAACTTTAGGGCTTAAAAATATTGACGTTTCAACCAATCGTGTGGAAAAAGCAACGCCCTTTGTTGCCGATTTAATAAGCTCACGCGCTGTGACCAATACCAAAATGTTAATCAAATTGTGTCATAATTTTATAGCGCCTCATACGACCTTGCTTTTTTATAAAGGTGAATTCGTAGAGGAAGAAATTAAAGGCTTATCTCATTGCCAAATTTACCAAAAAGAGAAGCGCTATTACCTTATCATGGAGAATGTTGATGTTATTTAAACTAGCTATTTTAATTGGAATCATTTTTTTAATTTATCTTTTCTTCTTTAAAAACAAACGTCAAGAAGAGGTTAAAAAGAGTCATGAAAAAACAAAAACTTTAGAAGGAGAGACTATGGTGGAGTGCCAAAAAATGCGCTACTTTTTGTGAGCCATAAAGAGGCGATCATTAAAGATGGTCAGTTTTTCTGTTCTAAAGAGTGTGCGAGGTTAACGTAATGTTACTGATTGGTCATGATGCCATTGCATTTAAACCTTTTTATGCTATTCATACATTTGAAGAGGTGCAAACAACACCCTCTTGCAGTATTGTGTTGTTTGATTTTAACACGGTATTGGCCAAAAAATGTGCCGATGAAAAGATTCTTTTTGCTTTACATGTAAAACAGATTAAAGAGCTTATTTTGGCAAATGCCTTAGGTGCTTCTTATTTTATCGTTACAAAATCGCTAGCACTGCAAGCACAAAAAAATTGCAGATGACTATCTTTTTGATGGCAAAATACTCCTTTTAAGTAACGATGAAAACGATATTGAATTTGCAGCGTTACATGGTATTGATGGTATTTTATTTGAAAAAGGAATTCACTCTTTGGAATCAGCATGAAAAAAATACACTATTTTCTCCTAGCATTTTTTATCACACTTTTATACTGGGTACTAGATGCTTACGCACATCTTCTGATTGCTCAATCTAGTTGGATGCAGGCTCTTCTGTTGCAAACGCCTTATAGTACACCATTGATGACATCGCTTACTGCTGTGTTGCTTTTTTTTGCAACACTAATTCCTCTTTTATTAAAGCAAAAACCGCAAAAGGAGTCTGCTGATGAATTTAATGCGCTTGAAAAGCTCTCAAAACTTCTTTTTGCTTCCCTTGCGACCAAATTTAATGTCATCAAAGCCCAAGAAAAAATGGAAGAACTATTGCATCTTGAAGGTAGCTTACTGTTCATCTATGAGAAAGAAAATTTTAGTCTCTATAATGAAAATGAATTTATTAAATCTGCCTTTCGTTCAAAAGATATTTTTCCCTTCCGTACAAACCATGAAAGAAGTGTGGTTGAAGAGGTAGCCGTACGTTGTTTTATTGAAAAAACCCCTTTCGCCAAAGATGCAATTAAAATCAATAAAATGCCTATAACCCTTTTTAGTTTTCTACTCAAAGAAGAAGAGACACAAACTATTATAGGTAATCTTATGCTTGCAAGCAATGATCCTGATTTTATTGAAAAACATCAACCTTTAATTGATAAATATATTCTTATGCTTACCTTTGCACTCTCGCTTGCTTTCAAAAAAGAGCATTTAGAAAAATTAAATGCACAATACAGCAATGAAAGCGGTAGTTTTGACAAAATTCTTAATGTACTCAATTACGAAAAAAATTGATGAATATCTTTTTTACGAATTTAAAAGACACAAACGCTATCGTACAGAGTTAACGCTTATGCTCATTGAAATTAATATGTTTGAAAACCTAAGCAAAGTCTTTCCTCAAGACTCTATCGTCACGCTTAAAAAAAGAGTTTATTCAACTGATTCACAAATACATCAGAGAAGTAGACATTTTTGGAAAATGGAGTAAAGATCGATTTGCTATTCTTTTGCCTGATAGTGATTTAGAGCAGCCATGGGACTTGCAAAAAAACTGCAAGGTATTTTGGAGACAACAAAAATTTTCAAAAGTAGGTAAAATCTCGTGCAGTTATGGCATTACCTCACTTGCCCCAAAAGATACACTGGGAAGCTTAAAAGCGCGTGCAGAAAACGCTGTTGTCAGAGCAAGTATTCACGAAGGAAATGCCATTGAAGTTAAATTACAACACGGATCCTTAGATGATAATTCTCTTTAATGCAGGAGAGAGTTTAGTTGGAATCTCATAGGTAATTGTTTTAAACTCTTGCGCAAGGGTCGTAGCATTTTCAAACATGCAAACCTCCTTAGCGTCACCTCCTAAACAAAAACTATCCATGGACATACGCCCCTTACTCACACTTCCATCTGCCATCGCAATCGACGTAATCCCGTTAAAACGAAAAAAACCATCACCATAGCCAATATCATACGTTGAAATTACCTCATCATAGGGAGCTTCATAAACACCGCCATACCCTACACGCTCACCTTTTTTCAGTACACGAGTGCTGAGTTTTTCTGCCCATAATGCTAAAACAGGTTTAAGCAAGACTGGATTAAAAGAAGGATGTAAAGGATTATACCCATACATAGCAATACCAACACGTGCGAAAGCATCATCGCCCAAAGTGTCGGTGCGAAGCAAGCCTGCAGAATTACACGAATGAAAAGCAATCTTCGGTAATCCATACTGCTGTGCCAATGCTTTTATACGCTTTTTTGCACGCTCAAACAATGAACGTTGCCAAAAAAATTCTGAGTTCAACTCGTCTGCACTTCTAAAATGTGTAAAAACACCTTTTATCTGTAACTTCTTTTGAACAATAATCTCCATTGCTCTTTCAATTTCATTCTCTTTAATTCCATTACGGTGCATACCTGTATCAATACTTAAATGGATATTTTCTCCATCGTGTAAACTTTCTAGCATCGCATAAGAATGTGCTGAAAAAGAGATGTTATGCGCCAGTTTTTCAGTAGGAACAGCATCAACTAAAACCAAAACTTCATCAAAAAGATCAGCAATACTCTTCGCTTCTTCAACATTTTTTACCGCTGCTCTTTTCAAGCCGAACTCATGGCAAAGCTCTGCCATTATTCGAAGACCATGCCCATAGGCATTATCTTTTAAAACCGCCATAAGTTTTTCTTTACCCCCTGCTTTTATAACAAGGATATGAAGATTATGAAACAAATGGGCTTTGTTAAGTGTAATAAAAGCCATACTAAGCCTTTAACCCGAATTTACCTACTAAAAAACCTCTGATTTTACGGGCCTGATAATCTAATTTATAAAAATGCTCATAAACACTTAGCGCATCAATGGTTGGCTGTGTTGAAAAATCAAAATTCAACCCTTTAGTATCTTTGGGAATATGCGTATCCAAGTAGGCTAAAAAAGAATCACGAGCTTCAATGAGTTTTTCCAATTCACGTTCAAGCATCTCTTTTTCACTTAACATTAATGCTCCTTACTTTTCAGCTAAAATTGACATTTTTTTACCAATAAGTTCCACATAAAGCTCTTTTTCTCCTTTAGATGCGAAAGAGGGACTTTTATAAGTTTGCTCATAAGAAATTTTAAAAAGTTTACGATTTTCTACGGTGGGATAAGGCGCAATATTCATATTCTCAAACAGAATTGTCTTCTTCTCTTTTCGAGAAAAAATTTGCTTTTTCATCGCTGAAAACTGCTTTTTACCAGAACCATCTGCTTTTTTAAAGTCATCTGAATAATAATGTAAATACGCATTAATATCGCTGACTTTCCATGCACGTTGCCATTTATAAACATCACTTAAAAGTGTTGCAATTTCATCTTTACTTATTTTATTAACTTTGCTTTCACCAATAATGGTCATTGTACTTTGTGGATTAATTTCCGCATCTAATACTTTGATAGCATCATTATCCATTACCACACAACCTTTACTTAAATCATCACGATCCTTACCATCTAAAGGCATACCATGAATCCAAATACCACTGCCATTTTTTCCACGCAGAACATCAAACAGATTTGGATAGGAGAGTGAAAAAGCTAAAGGACCATAAAAAGGATCACTTGGCTTAAACCGTTTTGTAATTTCATACACTCCCACAGGTGTTTTTAAATCCCCTCGTTTTACCTTATCACCATTTTTACCCATAATGACATCATGACTTTTGATACGTTCCAAACCTTCATCTTCACTGTTTTTATAAACCTCACAGCGTTTTTTCTCTTTTTCGCAGACAATCAAAGAATCTAAATTTTCATAATAGCCGTATTCGACATCCATGCCTCGAATCTGTTTGAGCCAAAAATCTTTAGATACCAACTCTTTTTCAGTTGGATTTTTTGTTTTAACCACTTTAACTTTGGTCTCTTTAGCAACTGCCTTCACTTCAATAGGAGCTTTCGTCTCTTTCACTTTAATAGTCTCTTTAGACTCAAACTCTTTTTTTAAAAAATCCTCTACGGCATCAATACCTTTCGTTTTATAAATACGATAAATATCCTCAGCAGTTGCCGCATACAATGCAAGTGCAAACAAAGATAAAAAGACTAAATAACGCATATATTCCTCTTCTAGTGTCAATTTTTTAAGTGGCTATTTTATAAAAAAAACCCTTAATAGCTCCTCTTCTTATCAAAGGTGATGAGAACATGACTATTTAATAAAAATTTAAGACATAGATGATAAACTCAAATACCCCATTTTAAAGGATATACTCATGCCCTCCGCGCGTTTTTTTAAACTGCTTATTGTAGAAGTTTTGGTGATTGGGGCTATTGGGACTTACCTTTTTTATTGACTCAAGCGATGTCTATCGATGGTGGGTAGGAGAAACTCATTTCGTATATGCTGATCCAACATGTGATTTACATGTAAAGAGTTGTGAAGTAAAACTTAGTGATGGACATAAGGTACTTTTTGATATAGAACCTAAAAGTATTCCGCTGATGAAACCACTTTCTTTTACCGTCACTTCAGAGATTGATCTACCTTCTATTGAGATTAAGCTTTTTGCAACCAATATGAATATGGGTTTTCATACATTTAAACTGACTAAAATTTCTGAGGGACGCTATCAAGGTGAAGGAATATTGCCTACGTGTGTGGTTGGGAATATGATTTGGGAAGCTCATGTGATTTTTAATGAGAATAAACAAAGTCAGGGAGCTATTTTTACCTTTCAAACCGATAAATAATCTAAAGATTTATGTTACGATAGGTAATCTTTAAACTCGACAATTTTTTGTTTTCACTCTTTGCAATGTGATTCATCATATTTTTTTCGTTATACTGAGAATTTTACATTACAACAAAGGATTCATAGTGTCTATAT
>JAJOKG010000040.1 GCA_021206415.1 Sulfurospirillum sp.
GTGTCGTTTTTTTCGCAATGGTCATTTCATCAATGCTATTCATAAATCACGTAAAGGATTATTTTCACTGATACTTCCCACAGAATAAAATCCGCATCGACAAATTCACTTAAATGCACATTGTGTAAACATTTACACCGCTCATCTCTGTTTTTGGAGAGCACATTTTCATCTAAGGTTTTTGAAAACGTACCTAAAGCATCAATTAAAATCCTCTTTGGTAAAAGATTTTCCAATACTTTTAAAGACTTCACTCACCATACGAGCTGCAAAATACCCCTCTAAAGAGACATGACTCAACTCCTCTTTTGGATAATAGATATGCATCAATTCACGATATTCTTGAACTTCTTTGACCTCCGATGTCCATGGAGAGGGGACAACTTGAGCAAAGACAATGCCCTCTCCATCACCGTGAAGTAATTCAATAAGCGGTTTAGGCTCCACAAAAGAAGAGAGCCCAAACTTCACCTCTTTACGAATTTTTTCACTTTTTCTTGCACGTTTAATAAACTCGGCTACCGCATGCGTTGAACCTGCCATTAAAATAACTTCTGGATTACTTTGCTCAATTTCATAGAGGGCATTTCCCACAGAAAGGGTGTTGCGTTTATAACTCCCCTCTCCTACTAAAATAAGATTTTGTTTTGCCAGTGCACTTTTAGCACCATTTAAAGCAGCTATTCCATAACCATCGTTTTGATAAAACAGTGCAAATCGTTTGTAATTAAACGTTTTTATATAGTATTGCACCAATTTTTCAATTTCATCTAAATCACTCGCTCTGGCATTTAAAACAATAGGATTGGGTGGTTTACGTAAAAATTCTGCACCTGAATATGTTCCTACTAAAGGGATACGATGTTTAATAGCAATAGGAAAAATAACCTCAGCAGAGGGCGTTCCAATAACACCAAAGAGTGCAAAAACCTTCTCTTTTGTAATCAAATCTTTTGCATTTTCAATAGCCATTTTAGGCTCATAGCGATCATCTTTGGCAATAATTTCAATTTTTCTACCGTGTACCCCACCCTTTTCATTCAGGTTTTTAAAATAAATTTCTGTTCCAAGTAAAAATTGATTGCCAACATTATTAAGCCCACCACTAAAAGGGCCGCTCATGCCTAAACGAATTACATCCCCTTCAAATTTACTATGAACTATGGCGTAATTGAGTAAAAGTAAAGCAAAAAGGAAAAAAAGGACACTGGCTATGTAACGCATCTTTATTCCGCTTTCTTTTGGAGTTTAAAGTTATAATAGCGATATTTTTTTATAAAATGACTTAATTAGTAAAAAAATATTTACTTATAAGAAAAGAAAGTGAATTAAAACATGTTTGTAAAATTTGCAACACTTTAACAGAGGCTATTTCCGATATTAGTTTAAAAAAAACATACCATTTTTGTCACACCTGCGATGCCATTGCGCTTGATTCTTCGGATTATCTTCTTCCAGCAAAAGAGCATGCTCTTTATAATAATCACCATAACAGCCTTGAAAATGAAGGGTATGTTGCCATGTTTGAAAATTTTTTAGATTTTTTTCTGGGACAATCTTACATGTAAAGAAGAATCGCTCGATTTTGGCTCAGGCCCTGCCCCAGTTTTGAGCTATTTACTGGAAAGAAGAGGGGTTAGAGTAGATTGTTATGATAAATTTTACCAACCTAAACCATGTTATGAAAATAAGTTGTATGATTTCATTACCTCAACTGAAGTTTTTGAGCATTTAGAAAATCCCTTAGAGACACTCCAACTGCTTAGTTCACATCTAAAGCCTCATGGGACTCTTGCCTTAATGACCCTTTTTCATAGTAATGATAAAGCACACTTTTTACAATGGTGGTATCGAAGAGACCCGACACACATTATTTTTTATACTCCTAAAACGCTTGAAATGATGGCGGAAAAATGTGGATTATGTGTGCTTAAAACAGATAATAAACGCATTATGATTTTGAAAAAAAAGTAGCGCCATAAGCGCTACTTTTGGGTAAAGATGTGGAGATTATCGGTAGTAACGGTCTCGCTCATAGTCACGGTAGTAAGAGCGATGAGGATGGTGATGTCTTGGAGGCTCGTATCGGTGACGTGGCGCATTGTCAATAATAATCACCCGCTCTCTGACATAAGGCTCTGTGTAAACCACCGTTGTGCGTGGTTGCTCGACATAACGAGGTTGTTCAACATAATGGGTTGTTGTGTAACTTCTTTGCGGCGTTCCACCAAATAGATTTCCAGCACCTTCAAGCAATGATGGTAACAGAAGAACCGCTCCCGCACCAATAAGAGCGCCCTTCTCTCTATCGCCCATTGCGTGAGCACTGGTCATGCCACTTACAAGTAATGCAACAGAAAGTAAAACAGTTTTTACGATTTTCATCTGGGACTCCTTCAAAATAATAGAGGCATTCTAAAACAAAATTGTGAATCAGTTGTGAATTTTTTGCACCCACTTCCAATAAAATCCAAATAAAATAAAACTACATCCCAAACCACAAGTAATCATCCATAAAGCAACACCCCACTCAAACAGTGCGCCAATAGCAAACGACACGAAAGTGCTCATCCCCATAAAAACCATATCGTTATAGGCAATCACTCTGCCATAAAACGCTTCATCGGTTTCATACTGTAAAAGCGTGTAGGTGTACGACCAAAGCGTTGCGGTAAAAAGACCGCACAGTAAAATACCTATAAAACTAAAGTAAAAATCAAACTGCAATACACCCCAAAGAACAATGCTCAACCCTTGTGCTATGAAAACATAAAAAAGCGTTTTTGCATTAATAAATGGACTTAAAAAGAACTGCCCAAAAACTAAAGAAATGGCACGTGTGGCGTTAATGAAGCCAATCACCAAAGGAATGGAGAGAAGATGTTTATACTCATGGTCAGCCAAAAGCGCAATCAATGCATCATACGCACTAAGCCCGACACTTGCATGTAGTAAAATCAAATGAATAATTTTAGGATGGCGCTTTAAATAGAAAAATCCTTCCATCATCATTGCTTTTACATGTAAAGCGTGATTGGTCGCCAAAGAGGGGATATTTAGCTTTAATAGCAAAGCAAACCCTACACAATATAAAATCATATCCGCTACAAATGCGCTTGTTGTTCCAAAATAGTGAATGTAAAATCCAGATATTGCCATGCCAAAGGCATAAGAGACTGCCCAGATAATGGAGTGAATTTCATTGGCAAGTTTTAAATCATTATTGCTTAAAAGCTTTGGTAAGAGCGACATTTCGGTTTGAAAATAGATGCTTCCTGTGCCCATACGCACAAAAATAAGCCCCAACAAAATCCATAACGCATCCAAAGAGTGAATGAACATCAACCAAAAAACAGTGACAATTTCAATCGCAGTTAAAAAGAGCATAAAATGTTTTGTATTTACTTTATCAATAATCGCTCCACTAAAAGGCGCTAAAAGCATGGCGGGTAAAAACGTAAATGCCGCAGCCGTACTCAATGCCCAAACAGGTGCGCCTAACTGAATTAAAAGAGTATAAATCGCCATATGGCTAAACCACGCCCCAAAATAACAAATAAGCTGAATGAAACTTAATCTTCTTAATGTTTCATTCTCTCTTAAAAGTGCTATATAGTGGTTCATATTTGCTCCCATGTATTCAAAAAAATGGATTGTACTCTTTTTTTTATAAAAGCAAATTCATTTTTGTGTTACAATGAATTATGAATATTATGAGGAGTCACCATGAAAATATCAACCCGTATTCTTATTTCACTAATTCTCTCTTTAATTCTTTTGGGTGCTTGTATTATTGGTATTGCCTACAATAATACACAGAGCAATGCCAAAATGTTTATTAAAGAGTATGAAAAAAGTGCTTTTTCATTTCACGAAAATGAACTCAAAACGCTGATGGATGTTGTGCAACAAACGGTAAGTGGTATTTATAGAGACCAAAAAGCTAAAGGCTCAAACGATGAGGAGATTAAAAAAGCAATTCTAGCAAAACTCGATGTTTTAAAATTTTTTAACGATAAAAGTGGTTACATCTTTGTTTATACCCATGAAGGCACCAATATTTTAACCCCTACTAATAGAGCGCTTCAAGGTCAAAACCTGATGGGGCTTAAAGACAGTAATGGTGTTTTACTGATTAAAGAGTTGATTGAAGTAGCAAAAAAGGGTGGAGGACTAGTCAAATACCACTTTCCAAAAATAAAAGACGGCAAACCCCTTCCAAAATTTTCCTATGCCATCTCTTTTGAACCTTATAATTGGATGATTGGCACAGGAGTGTATGTTGATAGCGTTGAAAAAGAGGTTCAAAAACTTCAAGCAGAAATTGATGAAAATGTTGCATTGCAAATCAAATCGTTTCTTACCATTTCAATTGTCCTTCTTTTAATCAGTTTAGGGGCAACGCTTTATATTATTAACAAAACCATTTCAAAACCTCTTAATGAACTCATAGAGCGTGCGAACAATCTCTCCAGTGGTGATGGCGATTTGACCCGTAAACTTGAAGTCATTGGAAGTGATGAGATTGCGCAAGCAAGTGCAAGTATTAACCGTTTTATCGAGAAAGTGCGTCTGCTCATTAGCGAAGCTAAAAATCTTTCCAATGAAAACTCCTCTATCTCACATGAACTCTCTTCGACTTCTTTAGAAGTTGGGCGTGCGGTTGAAACCTCCATGCAATTAGTAGGCAATACTACAACGAAAGCCAATACTCTTAAAACCGAGATGGGTTCAGGCATCACAGAAGCCAAAGAGGGAAAAGAACAACTACTCAAAGCAAATCAATTTCTCACTGAAGCTAACAGCGCTATTTTAGAACTCACCCATCAAATTCAAACCAGTGCGGCAACGGAAATTGAGCTAGCCCATAAAGTGCAACAGTTAAGCTCCGACGCCTCTCAGGTCAAAGATATTTTGGTGGTCATTGGGGATATTGCGGATCAAACCAACCTTTTAGCACTCAATGCTGCCATTGAAGCCGCACGAGCGGGAGAACACGGGCGTGGTTTTGCTGTCGTTGCCGATGAAGTACGAAAACTTGCTGAGCGTACACAAAAAAGTCTTCAAGAGATTAACGCCACTATCAATGTCATTGTTCAAGCCATCACCGATAGTTCTGAGCAAATGACCTCTAACTCCAAAAAAGTCGAGTCTTTAGCCACTACCGCTAGTGGAGTTGAAAGTAAGATTAATAACATGTTTACCGTCATGAATAACGCCACCAACGTCTCCGATAAAACCGCTGAAAACTACCTCAAAACAGGTGCAGACATCGAGGTAATGATAGGCAATGTCGCTCAAATCAATGACATCTCCAGCCAAAACGCCAGAAGTGTGGAAGAGATAGCAGGAGCGGCTGAACACTTAAGCAAAATGACCGAAATGCTCAACCTCAAACTCTCCGAATTTAGAACCTGATATTCTTACATGTAAAAAGGATTTAGCAAAAGCTAAATCCTCTCTTTCAAATAGGGGTCAGGGCTTTACTTTATTTCAGCCCTTGAAGAAGGAATGCCCTTTTTAGAAATACTTTCCATGTGGGATTTGATGATGCTTAGTGAGCTTTGTTTTAATTTGGTAATGACGTATCGGATGAATGAAGAAAAAAAGTTAATGTGTTAGAACATGAGGAGTAGAGGCAGTG
>JAJOKG010000164.1 GCA_021206415.1 Sulfurospirillum sp.
ATTGGCTATATCAATGGCATATGCTCAGAAGATATGAGATGGGAATTCCAAGAGAAAATGAAGCAATCGTTAGAAAACCCAAAAAATGATTTGGGCGATTAAACACTGTTTAGAAAGTTGTTGGTTTGCCATATATTCTTGAATGCTGCCATCTTCCATATGAGAGAATAGATGATGCAAACAATAAGACCCAGCTTTATATCATTTAAAGCTAAAGCATTAGAATTCTCTCAAATTACAGTGAATTAGTCTTATATATACATTAAATGAATATTATTTACATTTATTGTAAATTAAATATTTTTATGTTAATATAAGACTATGAAAACAAAAGAACAATTATTCAATTATATTAAGACCCATACACAATGGTGCATTCAAGACAAAGAATTAAATATTGCAATGCCTCTGTATATCAAATCAGCCTATGAACTTTACAATACGAGCGTTGATGGTTTTGGTGTACTCTTTGCAAAAGTTAAAGAGAGTAGTTTTGATGTACGAATGCATTATAATGCGGCAAAAAAACTAGAAGCATTGTTTTCATGCCGTGTAGTTTTGGTATTTGAAAAACTTAAACCAACGGTACAAAAAAGCCTCATGTCAAAACAAGTACCTTTTGTTGTTGTAGATAGCCAAATTTTTATGCCATTTGCGTTTACCCAAGTTCAAACACCTTCTATTTTACCTGCAAAGCAGTATCAAAAATATCCCCAATGCAGACCTTATTTTGATTGGCTATTTAGATGAGCAGATTCAAGATGGCATGATGATCAAAGAGGTTGCTCGTTTGATTCAAACAGAACTTAGAGCCACCTCTATTGCATTAGATGTTTTAGAGTCACTGAACTATCTTCATATTGAAAAAGAGGGTGTGAGTAAAAAAGTTTATTTTATTTCGCGTAACGATGTGTATGAAAAACTTGCAAAAGAAGCACTTTCTCCATTAAAATATTTGTCATATACCAAAACATTACCATCTTTAAAAACTTTCTTTAGCGGTTATTCTGCATTAGCACACTATTCATCCCTTATGGATGGATCTATGAAAACCCTAGCTATTGCTTTTTCTTCAAAACTGCCCAAACTATTGGAAGAAATAGTGTGTGATAAAGAAGATGCTATCTACGCTATAGAAGTTTGGGATCGAAATCCAGCAATTTTTTCGAAAGAACAAACCGTGCATCCTCTCTATTTACTGAGATATTTTAAACACACAGAAGATGAACGAACCCAAGAAGCACTCAAAACTATCGAAGCTAGATATAAAGGGCTATGATGAAACAAACCGATTATGCAGGCTTACATCATTTGAGAGATTATCTCCGAGATTTTGAAGATGAGTATGTTGTCATTGGAGGGTTTGCTACTTTAATGCTTTTAGACAGTGAACTAGAAGGGCATGGAAAAGCAACATATGACATTGATTTGGTGCTCTTAACTTCCAATAATATTTATATGACTCAAAAAATCAAAGCATATGTCAAAGAAGGTCAATACGAAATTCAAAAAGGTTCACGCGATCAGTATATCTATTATCGTTTTATTAAGCCACACATTGAGGGGTTTGCGAAAGAGATAGAGCTTTTTGCCTCTAATGAAAATGATTTAGAATTGGATAGCGAACAAAGAATTATCCCTATTGATGACGAGGAAGGACTCTATTCGCTTTCCGCGATCATGCTAGATCCTGAATATTTTGAGATGATTAAACAAAATGTTGAGAAAAGTACAATCGCCCCATGTACCAATACCCAAGCAACGATTATGCTCAAGATGTCCGCATTTAGAGATTTAAAAGAAAGAAATGACGATAAGTATAAAAAAACATCGCCGAGATATATTCAAACTCTCTTTTTTGATAACAGGGGAAGAAAAAATTTCACTTCTTGGAAGGATGAAAGAAGATTTTGATGCCTTTATCGAACATGTAGAAACACAACTCGATGCCAAGGCTTTTAAATCTATCACAGACCCATTAATAATTGACAAAGTGGAGATGGTAGCAACACTTAAAAAAGTATATATTAACGACTAAAAAGTACTAAATGAGAATCACCGACCATTTAAAGCGTGCAAAACTAGATCTCATCATCCAAAACTTGGTAGCAGTTGCCCCAGCGGTTGGCATTCGGATGCTAAATACTGTGTGAGCAATAGATAAGCTTTCATTCACGTTCTCATACGAATTTGGGGTACAATTAAAGACGCACAGTTAAAAGGCTCACCATGATACGCAGACTACCGTTGTATAAACTTCTCATTTCACTGCTTTGCCTTGGCTTCTTAAGCAGTCTTTGGTTTTATCCCGTGGATACCCTTTCAAAAACCATTGTGGATGATTCGTTAAAAGAAGCCGTGATTGTCTTTGGGGTAGCCAAAGGGCTCAATGCGGCCATTTCAATGGCACAAGGGACACAAATTACCGCCATACCAGGATTTATTATTGCTATTGGTGAAGCGTTGGATCCTTTAAACGATTTGGTGGAGCAGTTTTCATGGGTGATGTTGGCGAGCATTACCTCTTTAGGTATTCAAAAAATTCTCTCCAATATCATCGTAGGAAATCTCTACACCATTCTTTTGGTAGGATCGGTTGCACTCTTTAATCTTTGGCTGTACGTGCGCTTTAGAGACGATCAAAAAATACGTGCCTATTTTATGCGCTTTGTGACGATGCTCATCTTTTTACGGATTGCCATTCCGTTGATGGCGGTTGCGAATATTTATATCTATGAGCATTACGTTAAACACGATTACAATATTGAAAAGACCCAAATGGCCGTAAGCCAATCCTCCCAAGAACTGCAAGCCATCAACAGTGCTACGGCCACACCCAATAGAGGGTTTTGGGATAGCGTGAGTGAGAAGTTTGATACCGCATTTTACAAACAAAAGCTTGCCCATTATGAACAAATCGCTACGCATGCGAGTGAAAATATCTTAAACCTTATGGTGGCGTTTATCTTTAAAACGATTGTCTTTCCACTGATTTTTCTGTTTTTACTCTATAAGATAGCTTCAAGTTTGATACGGTTTGAGAGGTATTTGTGAAAGTGATTCTTAGATGTTAAAAACACTTCTAGAATCAATGATCAGCCTATTAGCATCTATCCCTCCACCACAGCACCAAGAACCCTGCCTAAAATCTGAATCTCCTCTTGGTGTAACGAAAGCCTTTGTGTTGGATAAAGCGGGTTATCGCTAAGAATGCAAAGAGTTTGTTCTTCATAGGCCAAGCGCTTGATCAATAAACCACTGTTTTGGGTGTTGATAATGTAGATATGCCCATGAATAATCTCTTGGCAGCTTACATCACACACCACAATCTCCTTATCTTTCAGGGTGGGCTCCATGGAATCGCCTATGACATTGATGGCATGAAGGTACTCTTCTTTGATCTGCGAAAAACTATTTAAATGCTCGTAATAGACATTAAGATACACAAACCCTTTCTCCTCATTCCACGCTCCACCACCGGCACTGGTATGCAGCTCTTTAAAATACTTGATACGCGCAAAGCGCTCTGTCTTTTCTTCTAAGAAGGAGGGCAACTGATCAAACAAAATCCAATTAATCGAAATAGCCCTCTTGGCACAAAAGTAGACAATCGCTTCATAGGGGATGGCATTGCGACGTTTCAGGTGCGATAAGCTCTCTTTTGAGATGCCAAGAGCCTTTGCGACATCTTTATCAAAGACCTTTTTTTCTCCTAACTCCACACTTAAAACATCTTTGAGATTTTCTAATACGCGTTGTATCTGCATGAATCGTTCAGCCCTTTGGTAAAAAGTTGACATATTATCCCTTATTTTAACCCGCATGCTTTGAAATATTACACTGTGAAATAAAAAGCATCGAGGGTTGAAAAAGAGATGAAACTGCATATGGATTTGGATTGCTATTTTGTATCGGCAGAACGCACGCGCTATCCCTTTTTAAAAGGTCGTCCTGTGGTCATTGCCAAAGGAAGCGATAAACGTATCTTCTCCAAAGAGAAAAAAGAGGCCGTACTCATAGAAGAGAGCGGGGCGTTTAATTCGCTTCTTGCCTTTACCCATACCTTTAATCCTCGCACCATCGTCAACGAATGGAAAAAAGAGTTTAAAGATGAAGCTGGCATCATCCACGGAATCGTCATTGCCAAAAGCTATGAAGCCAAAAAGTATAAAATAAAAACAGGCACTCCACTCAAAGATGCCCTTGTCATGTGCCCTGGTCTTATTGTGCTTCCGAGTGACCATCTCTTTTACCAAATGCTCTCCTTTAAACTCAAAGCCTATCTTGAAACCAAAATCCCTCTCTTAGAGCAATACAGTATCGATGAGTTTTTTGGAGATGTGGGAGGGTGGATAGAAGAGGAAAATACCTTAGCCTTTATCCAAGCTTTGCAACAAGAGATTTTAGAACGCTTTGATTTACCTATCTCCATAGCTGCGAGTAAAAGCAAATGGATTGCTAAACTGGCTACCGACACCATTAAGCCTTATGGCACTAAAGTCATTGAAGCTCATGAAGTAAGTGCCTTTACGGACCCCATAAAAATAGAGGATTTCCCTGGTATTGGAAGAGCGATAGAGCGGAGATTAAAAAGCTATGGAGCAGAAACACTTAAAGATGCCAAGCGCATGCAACGACTCTTTGAATCCTATGGAAAGACAGGCAAAGAGCTCTATCTTAAAATCTTAGGAGAAGACAATGAACCCGTTCATCCTTCCCGTGAGCGAAAAGGCATTGGTATTAGTCGTAACTTTGCAGCTATTGGGGAGCGAGAAGAGCTTAAACGCAGAGTACTCATTCTCTCACGGTATCTAAGCTACACCATCAGTAAACTAGGACTCAATCCCACCACCTTTTACATGAAATTGCGTTACCAATACGGCACCAAATCGGCTAAATCCATCACCCATGATCGGTTATTTAATGAAGCTTTCTTTATTGACCTTGCACAAAGCCTCTTTGATGAACTCGACACTCATCCTCATTATAAGATTCACTACATTGGATTGGGGGCTAGTAATTGCACAGGCATTCATAAACGTAAAAGCTTTTCGGTTTTGGAGATTGAAAAGGATACCAAACATGCCAAACTTACCCAAGGATTGATGAAAATCAGGGATAAGTATGGGGTGGATATGATTGGGTATGCTAGGGAGAGGGTAGGGTGATGGGATTTTCGTTAAAATTGGAAGAATAAACACACTTTGATGTGTAGGATATTTTAGAATACAATGATACTACAGCGCTTTTATAGACCTCTACCCCTTCACACGATGGACACTATATTGTCCATCCTCTCTTGTAAACTTCTTGTAATAATCAAAGGAGTTTCCCATGGACGTTATCGAAAAAATGGTGAATGGTTCGAAGAGAAATACTATTACATCCCAGCCTTTATGCTAGTTTATTTGATGATGCGTTAATCTTATATTTTACGCAGTTGCCCATTTAAAAATACGCTACACTGTTTTAAAAGAAATGATGTTGCTGCATTGCAATTATGGAGACATGCACAATGAATTATGTTTAATGGGAATCACCTGTGTGGTGTTTGTGTATATCTTGTATCGTATGGGAAAAT
>JAJOKG010000029.1 GCA_021206415.1 Sulfurospirillum sp.
CAATAACACTGTTAAGATCATACGCTTTGACATTCATTGCCGATGTAGAAATGACGGGGGTTATTTTTTCATGAATATTTGTCTGAAAAAGTTCTTTTTGAATATGTTTTGCTTGTTCACAGGCATGCTCAAAACCTCGTTTTCTGCCATAAAAATATAGATGATTTGGACTCCATTGGATGAGCTCTTGATTCTCTTCTAGCAAATGAAAAAAGGTATTTAATAAATTTTTAAATGCATCATGAAGTGCTAAACTTTTGAATGTTTTTGAAAGTTTGTCAAGGTTTGAAATATTAATAAAAATCAGTGAAATTGCTGTATGCGTAACACTTTGCTGCGCAAGACGGTCTTTGAGTTTATCGATAAAATCAAAACGATTCAAAATGGTTGGCACATCATAACATGTTTGTGCCTCAGGAATATCGCCAATAAGGGTTAAAATTTTTCATTACTTTTTGGAAAACATTTAATAATGCAAAGGTAAGATGTTTCATTTAAAGTAATATGGCCTTGCGTATCTTCACTTGTTTCAAGGGCATTAAATAATTCTTCATCCAGATGAATTTTTGATTCGATTAAGGAAAGATCGTTGGTTTCATACAGTCTTTGTGCTTTCGCATTTGCATAGGCAAGATGGGTACCATGAAAGAGAAAAAAAGGAAAAAATTGTTCTATTTTTTTTTCTAATTCGGTTTTTTGAAACAGATACAATTTTTCATCAAGTTTATTGGGATTTTTTGTAAAAATAGCATGAAGTAATTTTTCTTGATTGATCAGTGGCAAAACATCCGTACATCCAAAATGCAGGGAAAATTTTAGAAGAAGCTTATTTTCAACATCATTGGCAAAAAGGTAAGAGATAACGGGTTTGTGTTTGGTAAAAATGCTTACGAGTTGTTTTAATTTTTCTTTGGTTGTGTCGCCTATTTCAATCAATAAAATATCCGCACCCAAAAATGCTTTAGTGTCCTGTTCTATGTCAAACGAAGTAAAATGGGAGTATTTCTTTTTTGCTTGTTCAAAAAAAATCAGTTTTTGTTCATGGAAATAGAGATGCACAACGGACAAATAGCGTGTTTCTTGCAAAAAGTTTTCTAAAAGCATCCATATTCCTCATAATCATCTGAATTGTATTTTAGCAAAATTCATAGAAATTTTAATCATTTTTTGTCTACAATGCTTATCTTTTATATACGCAACAAGGGAAAACTTATTATGATGTATTATTTAGCGATTCAGGGAAAACAAAAATTAGATGGAACCGTCTCTATTTCAGGGGCTAAAAACGCTGCCTTACCTCTTTTGGCATTAACCCTCCTCTCTAAACGAATGATAACGATTTCAAATATGCCTGAAGTCGCAGATGTTAAAACTCTATTACAACTTCTTTGCAACCTTGGTGGTTCTTTTACATGTAAAGAAAAAAATGTATTTGAAGTGGATGCTACAACGGTGAATTCAGCATGTGCAAATTATGATATTGTACGTAAAATGCGTGCTTCTATTTTAACACTAGGGCCACTTTTAGCTCGTTTTGGACACTGTGAAGTCTCTTTGCCTGGTGGATGTGCTATTGGTCAGCGTCCGATTGATTTACATTTAAAAGCGTTAGAGCAAATGGGCGCTATTATTGAAATCAAACAAGGATATGTATTAGCTAAAGCTCCCAATGGTTTAAAAGGTGCAACTATTATTTTTGATAAGGTAACGGTTACTGGTAGTGAAAATATCATTATGGCGGCAGCTTTGGCGCATGGAACAACTACCTTGGTGAATGTTGCGAAAGAGCCTGAAGTGGTACAATTGTGTGAAATATTAGCTTTGGCTGGTGTGAGTATTGAAGGCATTGGTAGTTCAAAATTAGTGATTGTGGGGAGTCATGGGGCATTGTTAGATATTCCTGATTTTAGCGTGATCCCTGATCGCATAGAAGCGGGAACTTATTTGTGTGCAGCAGCGATCACCCAATCAAAAATTACCCTTTTAAATGTCAATCCAAAACATTTAGAAGCTGTGATTTTAAAATTACAACAAATGGGTTTTAGTATAGATGAAAGTGAAAATTCACTCACAATTCATCCGTGTGATAAAATCATGCCATGCGATATTGAAACATCTGAATATCCAGGCTTTCCAACTGATTTACAAGCGCAATTTATGGCATTGTGTACACAAGCAAAAGGAACAAGCATCATTGATGAGCGTTTATTTGAAAACCGTTTTATGCATGTCAGTGAGCTTTCTCGTATGGGAGCTAATATTAAACTCAAGGGGCACAGTGCCACAGTAGAGGGAAAAATGAATCTCAACGCAGCAGATGTTATGGCTACGGATTTAAGGGCTAGTTCGGCACTTATCTTAGCCGCTCTTGTTGCAGAAGGTACCACCAAAATTCATAGAATTTATCACTTAGACCGTGGGTATGAAGATTTAGAAGGTAAATTTTCAAAACTAGGTGCGCATATTCAACGATTAGAGGAGTAAAGTATGGCAAAAGCATCTGTTGTTTCTTTTGATGAAGCGATTCAATGTTCACGTGCGTTGGCAACCAAAAAACCACATACCGAATGGGTTAGCCTTTTTGATGCGCTGGGATGTACATTAGCAAAAAAGATTACATGTAAAAAAAATCTTCCCTCTTACAATAATGCTGCTATGGATGGTTTTGCCTTCACTTATAAAGAGGGGTTACGTGAACTTAATGTTAAAACAACGATTTTAGCAGGCAGTGTCGTTGATGCGTGTTTAGTGGGCAATGAGTGTTATAAAATCATGACAGGCGCAAAAGTTCCTTTTGATGCCGATACGATTGTTCCTTTTGAAATGTGTCAAGTTTATGATGAAACTATGGTGATTCTCCCTGAGAAGGTCAAAAAGGGAGATGCTCTTCGCTTTAAAGGAGAAGAAGCAACCATCGGTACGACACTCTTAGAGGAAGGGAGAGTTCTAAATTCTAGGGATGTTGCCCTTTTGGCTTCTCAAGGAATTATGATGGTAGAGGTGTATAAAAAACTTCAGATTGCTGTTTTTCCACAGGGGATGAATTGAAATCGCCTTGGGAAAATGCCAGTGAAGATGAAATTTATGATATTAATGCTCTTGCACTCATCTCTTTATTGAAAGAACATGGATTTTCTGCACACTATTGTGGGGTGATTCCAGATAATTTAGAATCTGCAACAGCCTATTTTGCCCAAATGAAACAGTATGATTTTCTTTTAACCAGTGGTGGTGTAAGCATGGGTGAGGCAGATTTTGTTGAGCGAGCCTTATTGGCAAATGGTTTTGAAGCTTCTTTTCATGGTATTAATATTAAGCCTGGGAAACCTACCATGATGGGTAAAATGGGTGAAACTATTGTTGCTTCAATGCCTGGAAACCCTTTGGCTGCGTATGTGAATGCTTTAGTTTTTGTTATTCCTCTTTTAAAAAAACTGCAAGGCACTCAAGACTTTTCTTTTGAAACCATCGATGCTACGAACAAAGAGCACTTCACAATGCGTTCAGGCCGTGTTAATTTTGTTTTGGGCAGATTTGAAAATGGTTTTTTTGAAGTTTTTGCTAAAAATAAATGCGGCTCTGGCATGGTTAAACCTTTGGTGGGCAGCAATGCTCTTTGGATCAGTGATTTTTCAACAGAACGTGTAGAAAAAAACAAAAGAATTAAAATTTTGTTACTTTAAGTTCATTAGGGTAAAAAAATTATATAGTTAGTTTAAAAAAACTTGACCTAATGTTTCATTTTGGTTACTATAACCGCTATACCAATGAAGACGCATTTAAAGGAAAAGTATGTTTAAAGCAGTAAAAATTTCGACTAAATTACTTCTCATCTCTTGTTTTACTGTTTTTGGGTTATTGATTCTCTCTTATATTAGTATTCACTCTAGCCTCATAGGAAAGGATTCGCTAGAGACGATCTACGAAAAAAATGTTGTTCCTGACACTGAAATCACAAAGGCTCAAGAAACGTTTGATATGATTTTAAAAGATCTTATTTACGTTACGAGTGAATTTTTACCGACGGGGCAAGCAAAAGAACGTCTTGGTATGATCGAAGAAAAAATGCAAATTTTTTTTACTAAATCATTAAAAAGTGATTTTTTTTCAGAACCGACTTTGCATCAAAATCTTCATGAGGCTTACACGCGTTACACAGAAAAAATTGTTCCAAAATATAAAGAAATAGCAGAGCTTTATCGTGTTGATAATCGTGAAGATATTGGTGATATGGCGGTTGAAATAGAAGCAGACTGTCGTTATATTAGTGAGCGTTTCGAAAATATTTCACGTTTTACGAATCAACGTGTCAAAGAGATTAGTGGTGCGATCACGTTACAATTAGATCAAAATTACTATCGGGTATTATGGGTTTCGTTTATTGTTTTAATAGTTTCATCTACTCTTTTATTCATTATGAGTCGCTACATTGTTCATCGAATACGACGTATTGGTGAGCATCTTGCGCTTATTACCCGTGATTTAGCACTCAATCGTCCACTTATTATTGTCAATAATGATGAAATTGGTGAAATTAGCCAAAATATCAATACACTTTTAAGGACCCTTCAACAAGCCTTACTCAAAGCAAAAGAAACCATTTTGTCTAATTCCAAGATTAATCAAAATATGCAAAGTTTTTCACATCAAATTACGGATACTGCACAAAAACAAGATTCTATTGTTGAAAATGTGAAATCGCTGACGGTTGAGATTAACAAAGAACTTCAAGCCTCGTGTTCCATCTCTGAAGTGTGTGCTGTTTATATGAAAGAAGACTATGCTATGCTTGATCAGATGATTGTAACACTTGAAAATATTGTTAAAAGCATTCTTGATGTGAGCAACGATGAAGAAAACATTTCATCCAAAATGAATGATTTAGCACAACAAACGAAACAAATTCGCTCTGTTTTGGAAATGATTAAAGAGATTGCAGACCAAACAAATTTATTAGCGCTTAATGCTGCCATTGAAGCGGCCCGTGCAGGAGAACATGGAAGGGGATTTGCTGTTGTTGCGGATGAAGTGCGAAAATTAGCAGAGCGTACACAAAATCTCTTTTAGAAATTGATGCCACCATTAGTGTTGTTGTACAAAGTGTTTCTAATGCAAGTGAAAGCATTCAAGAAAACAGTCATAAAGTGATACACCTTAATGAAAGTGCTATGAAAATTTCCTCAATGGCAAATGAAACGAAAGAGAAAACAGCAAAAAGTCTAGAAATCACAATGCAATCGTATGAAAAAGCGATGAGTATTGCAAAAGAAATTGAAAATTTATCGTATGGTGTTAATGAAGCAACAGGTTTGGCTCATGCTAATAAAACGATTGCAGATAATTTATTGCATGTCTGCGATAATTTAAATGATTCTTCTATGGAATTGGAAAAAGAGATAGCCCTTTTTAAGGTTTAAATGAATTTGTGATACAATTAATCCCTAAAAACATTGACATGAAGGGTTTTTTTTGCTAAAATTTCGTCCGTTTTGCGGGAATAGCTCAGTTGGTAGAGCACGACCTTGCCAAGGTCGGGGTCGCGAGTTCGAACCTCGTTTCCCGCTCCATTTTTTGTTT